>JAIVJP010000008.1 GCA_020199975.1 Acidobacteriota bacterium | reverse complement strand
CTCTTTGAGTTACTGCGTCGGACATGATCTTCTCCTGTTATAGTTTATCCTTTGCATAAGAAACCGAGCGGTCGAGCGCGCGAGCACAAGTTTATTGCAATCTACGAATAATTCTGTTACGCCCTATCCGCTCGGCAGGCTTGCTTGTCTTGATTCTTAGCCCTTCATTTGTCAATTCCCGGCAGGCCAACTTGTGCCTGCCATCATGCGATTACGGGAAGTGACGGTGAACAGAGGACCATAACAGGGGAAAGAGGGGAAAGCAAAAGTCAAGCTGAGCGATGAGTTTTGCGGTTCTTTGCTTTTCTTTTGGCCTTCCCCCTTTTTGCTCTTTCCGTTGTTACTTATCACCCGTCATTCTCTTCGCTACGAGTGCTTTTTCAATCAAATCGCTCACCCATTCAGCGCGCACGTCCCACGTGCCACCCGCGACCGACGCCTGGCGCGCTCGAGACGCCTCCTCACCGCGCTCGTCGAGCGCATCTTGTATCAGCCGCAGAAAATCGTCGCGGCTTCTGGCGATGCGCAGCACATCTCGCATCGGCTCATACTCTGGAAGCGGAGCAATGACGACGGGCTTTCCTGTCGCTAGGTATTCACGCACTTTGATCGCCGAGCCGTAGTTCGTAAATGCCCGCTCCGTCTCCCACGGAAGCACACACACATCGAACCCCGCCGCGTAGCGCGGAAGCTCTTCGTAAGCGACCGGATCAAGGAAATGCACATTTGGTAAATTCTCGATCTCCAGCCCACGCGAGCGGTTTCCGATGAACACCCAATGCCAAGAGGGCCTCTCGCGCCCGGCACATTTGATCAATTCTTGATCAACCAGCCACGGCTCTATCGCGCCGAAGTATCCAAGGCGCGGGCGCGGAACGTGTGCGACTTGGGGCGCGATTTCCACCTCGCCGCTCCCGACTTTCGACCAGTGCTCGAAGTCGACCGCTTGCTCCAGCAAATAGGAGCGCTCGCGGCCGCGTTCGGCTTCAGCGAAGAGTTTACGCCCCGAATAGAAGATAATATCAGCCGCATTGAGCGCCCGTTCGTGAAGATGGCTGATGAGGGTCGGGTCGGTCGCATGATCCATCGTGTTCGCATCATATTTGTCCGACACTTGATAAACGACCAGCGATTCGTCCAATCGTCCGATCATTTCGACAGCAGTCGGGATCGCGATCCACAGAACGGGGCCTGTCAGGCCACGACGGCGCGCCAGCGCTCCAATCTGCGCAGAGAGTAACGCGCGGTTCGCGGCGCGTGCGACGCGGCTGCCAAAGAATGGAACAGTGAGAGGCGAAACAACTGTAATGCCTTCTTCGGTGATGCGCGCGCGTTTCGCGTAGCTCCGCAGCTTGCGCGCGATGCGTGGCAGCAAATCCTTGTTGGTGAGCGACGCAAGGCCCATCGAAATCGAGTTGACGAAGATGACCTGGTTTCCGCCGCGCGCGAATCGACGCATCAAGTGGTTCTTCGAGTGCGGGTGGTGATACCACCAATCTTCGCCACCAAAGCAGATGATCGAGTGTCCTTGAATCACTTTATGTTTGTGTATAATGCCGCCCGTCCGACAAGATGCCAAACCATCGTAGCGCTCGCCATCCAACTCCATCTTGCTGGCTTTTGAATACCTGGAAGACCTCCTGACCCGGCAAGGCATCTCGGACAAGGAGAAAAGCCGCCATAGCAACTACCTGGCTGTACTGTCAGTTCAATTAATCACGCCCAGTTTCCGGGTTATAGAGCTCAGGTTTGCGTTTGCTTCCTGTTGGTACCGGGCTGCCCAGGCGTTTATTTCTTCGACGGGCTTGTCGAATAGCGCGCGCTTCAACTGTGTGACCAGTCCGTCCAAGTCGCCGAAGTCGTAAAGCAGCATGCCCCGCGTTTCTCCGGCTCGCGTGGCTACCACCGGCAAGCCACACCAGATTGCTTCTATCCGCGAAAGGCCATAACTTTCGAGTCCGAACGTCCGGACAAACACATCGCTGCGTTTGAGGATCTGAAACACGACCGAGTGAGGTACCTTCGTGAGAACCGTGACCCAATCTCTATCCCGCAGTACATCAAACTGATACGCCATGTCGGTGACAAAGTGCCCGTCCAACAACACCAGCCCAATGTCCACGCCTGTTTCCTGGCGGAGAGTTTCGATGGCATCCGCCACGTGTTTAAGGCCGTAAGCGGGAATGAAAAAACCGATCGAGCACACTCGCTTGCGCCGCTCGAAATACGGCCGCAGCGCTGACTCCAGGGGCGCCGGCAAAGAGCCCTGGGCAGCCAGATGGGAATTTGGCAGCAAGCTTCTGATAACCGTTACGTTCTGCCTAACTCCGATTTCATCCTTCATCCAGTGTTCCAACTCCTCGCTGACGGCAATGAATTCCGTCACCGATCTTATTGCCAGTCGGAATAACGCACGTCGAAACAGGCCGAAGCCTTTGTATCTCGAAGGCAGCGAACCGTCGTGCATAATCTTTAACCACTCGAAACGCAGCAACGCCTTCAGGCCCACCCAGAGAGGAACCAGCAGACTGGGGTAGTCCACCAGAAAATGGGTACAGTCGGCTATGCGCGCCCCACGCCCCTCGCGCAAAAGTAGCGGGACGAGCTGGCGACGCTTGTCTCTCATGAAGCGAACGTTCGGGCCGCTGACTTCTTCGTCGCCGAACGTCCAGAGCTGAACGCCGCGGTTTTTGAGCAATTCAAATAACGTACTAATGTAAATTGAGACTCCGCCGTAAGGCGGTGGGTAGGGGCCAAGCAGAACGATCTTTTTGCGCATCTGGATACGTTAGCGAAAAAACGAGATCAATGGATCGCCACGCCGTAACGCAGAGCACCAGTGACCCGCCCCACCGGCTAAACCCCGCATGTTCGTCGTGGTGCCGTCGTAGGCAGTGGCTCAAAGGGGAAGAATGAGGCAGAGGCCCGATCTCCAGATGTTGCCATTACCCGACTTGTTTGATGTGTTCATCCTGTTCATATTGCCCGAACCCGCTCTTACCTACGCCGTTGGTTCGACTTTAGAACCACGTCCGAGTGCGTTGCCACACGTCAACAAGCGCTCCAACTCAGCGCGCCGCAGGATCAGCGTCGTGGCGAAACTTCGTCCTGTCTGCGAACGAAAGTAAACCAGTGACAGCGCAAAGATCGTCGCATAACAGAGCGTGGACACGCACGCCGCCCCGCGCGCCCCGTAATGCGGCGCCAGCAGCAAGTTGAGCGTCACGCTCAGCAGCAACGTGAAAATCCAAAATGCCGGCAACGCGCGCGGCACGCCGGCGCCGGCCAGATATTGCGACAATATCATCTGCAAACCCAGCAGATATGCACCCGGCAACAGCAGGAGCAACTGTCGCGGCGCATCGGCAAACGCTGCGCCGTATGCAATCGGTATCACAAACGCCAATGGAACGGCTGCCATGCTAACCAGCGCCATCACGAACGCCGTGTGGCGCACGACGCGCGTCGTGAACTTGCCGCTTGTGTCGCGCGTCTCGGCTACGCGCGGAAACAGCAGTGTGCCCAACACGTTCGGCAGCATCATCAATAGCAGGCTGCACTGCACCGCTACCGCATAGACGCCCGCTTCGGCGCCGCCGCGAAAGTAGTGCACGATCAGCAAGTCGGCGCGCATGACGAGAGTCATCGCCGCGACCATCACAGTTATCTTGCCGCCATAACACATCATGTGTTTGAACAACTGCGCCTCGGGCCGCCAGCGCAGGCGCGTCTTTGTCAACTCACCTTCGCGCCGCGCCGCGCGAAAAACGAGCGTAGCAATCACCAGGCTCAGCGCTGCGCTGGCCGTCGTGTTCAAACTCACCAGCGTCGATAATCCTGCGCGCAACAGCACGAGCGCCAGCACAGCATTGAGCAACACGAACGATTGCACCAGCGCATCCAGCGCGTTGTAACGCTCGACGCGCCCGAGCGCGAGAAAGAAATTCAACAGCAAGAGTGTGAGCAATTGAAATGGAATCGCCAACGCCGCCACTGCCAGCAGGCGCAACGGAATGTTTGGCAGCAACTCTGGCCGCCACGCCGCCAACGCCAGCACGCCGAACACCAACGCACTGCCGCCAACGCCGGCAAACATGAATGCGTTAGCGCATGCCGTACTCAACACTTTGCGTTCGCGCGCGATGAAATAGACGTTGGCAGAAGTCAATCCCGAGCCGCCGATCTGCACGATGTTGCCAACCATTACGCTCAATACGGCATACACGCCCCAACTTTCCGCGCCCAGCCAGCGCGAGATGATAATGCCGCTGCCCACGCTGTTCGCCGCCATCAGCAAACGCACCGACAGCGTCCATAGGACTTGCCACGAGAAACGGCGCGCAGAGGTTCCGCTGGCCAGCGCGTCGGTACGCAGGTCATCAGGTTCCTGTGGTTTGTCTTGCGTTGCGCCTTGCATGGCAGAGATTAACGAATCTGCTCGTGGAATAACGCGATACAGAGATTACGGGAGCAATCTCCCGCCCTCGATCTGCTACTACGACTTTTGCAAAACCTTAACCTGTGGCGCGGTTTCAGTGCCCTTGTTTCTTTCAGGCGGGTAGAGTGGCTTCGACTTTCACTGCGGTAACTCGCCGCGTTCATTCCCCTCGATGTTGTCCCCAACCCTTTATCACGACTGCCGCGCGCGCGGCCAGAATGAACACGGCTGGCATCATGGGTAAAAAGTAACGCGGCTCGATCCACATCGGCAGATGCACTAAACATCCGTATAACGGAAACAAAACGATGTGGCTCAATTCGACAAACCGCGCCCGCTCAAACCAGACACCCAGCGCCGCCAGCGCCATGACAAGCAGGTTACTGCCAATAAACACCGTCTTCACGATGACAACGGAAAAACGCCGCGTGCGCACGGCCTCTGTCAGAGGCAAATTGGCAGCGCCCAACAAATAGTCGCCGTTGTCAATGAACAGTTTCGGATACTGCCTCGCGCGGACGACAAACCACTGCACGGGGTCGGCGGCGATGCGTTCCAGCGCGCGGCGCATGCGCACGCGGTCGCCTTCCGCTTCGCTCAGGTTCTCGTCCACGCGCGTCACGGGATGCGTTTTCAGATTCAGCGCGGCCCACTCCGTCCCCGTCCACACGCGGCCTCCGGTGTCCGTCTCCAAAGTGCCGCACAGCAGATTCGTTCCCCAACCCGACCCAGCAATCGGAATCAGTTTGTCAAAGACGAGAGCGTTGCGAACGATCCAAACAGACGATACCGCCAAAGCAACCAATAAAAGCAACGCATGGCTGCGCCACTTCACGCGCCACGTCGAAACCAAGGGCAGCAACGGCAACAGCGCCACGCCCACTAAAAAAGGCAATATCGCCGGGCGCGTCAATGCCGCCAAACCGAACGCCGCGCCGGCCAACGCATAACGCCAGCGCCCCCAACAGAAAATTCCGCACGTAGCAAGAAACGTAAATAGCGTCTCGGTCAAAACGGTAACGGTAAACCAGCATGTCATCGGCGCAAGGGTCAACGCCGCGCCTGCGATCAGCGCCGTTGAGCGGTTAAATTTGTTGCGGGCGATGAAATATACGAGCGCGACCGTCAACACGCCCAGCACAACGTTTGCCACCAACACCGCGCGCACCGGCTCGCCTTCGCCCCACCAAAGTGCCGCGATCAAAGCCGGAAACAACGGCGGACGGAATGCCGTCGGCGCAAAGCCGCCCGCAGCCCCTACCACGCTGCCATCACTTAAACTAAACACTCCGTGAAAAACAAGGTTGCGCGCCAGCCGCAAGTATTCCCACACATCGTTCTGCATCCAAGCGCCCCAACGCAGCCAGGCAAGACGCACGACCAACGCCAACACAGCCAACATCACGACATCGCGCTTCGCGTTAGGAGCGGACGCGCGTTTTGATGCGTCGCGTTGTGTCTCTTTCTGCATTTCACACGCGCCGCCCAATCCAACGCTCGTACCACAGGCTCAGATTCAACAGCGTCCACAAATGAAAGCTCCAATCGCGCGCGCCGCGCGCGTGTTCGTCAGCGAGCTGTGCGACAAAGCGATAGTCGAAAATTTCGCGCTCGGCCATCGTTCCATGCATCACGTATGTGTCGAACCACTCGGTCAGGCTCGCGCGAAACCATTCGCGGATGGGCACGCCGAAACCGCGCTTGGGACTGTGCAATAGTTCGTATGGCAGGATGGGTTCGAGGGCGCGCTTCAAAATGTGCTTGCCCGAGTTGCCGACCACTTTGAATGCGCGCGGAATGCCCAACGCATACTCCACCAGGTGATGATCGAGAAATGGCACGCGTGTCTCGACTGAAGTCGCCATTGTAATCTTGTCGATGCGCGCCAAGAGCAATTCGGGCAAGCGCAGCTTGAGTTCTAGATAAATCATTTGGTTTAGAAATTCTGCTGCCGGACGTTCACACGCTAAATGCGTCAGGGATTCGTTGACGACGACAAGCGATGATTCCGCTTGCCTTTTCATGCGCGGCGAAAGCACATGACTCTTGAGAATTTCGTCGTAAACGACGGCGGCACCCCAGAAAAGCGGTTCATTGGTCCCAAGCCGCCGCGCCAGTTCCAAGCCCATATGCTTTACACCGGCGGCGGCCATGACGGGTTGTGCTAATGTCCCGGCGACGCGTCGCAGTCGAGCTGGCGCGCGCGTCGCGCGTCGCCAAAATCTTTCGTAGATTTGCAAATAGAGCACATATTTGTCATAGCCGCTGAAAATTTCGTCGGCTCCTTCGCCCGTCTGCACGACGATTGTGCCCGCTGCGCGCGCGAGCTTTGCGACATAGTAAAGGGGCACACATACCGGATCCGCCAGCGGTTCGTCCTGATGAAATACCAGGGTCGGCAAAAAATCCTGCAGCTCCTTTTCGCCAATGATGACTTCGTGGTGATTTGTCTGGAAATCCCGCGCGACGCGGCGTGCCGACTCTAGTTCGTTGAGATACTCGTGATCCTGGAAACCGACGGTAAATGTATCGACTGGATGCGACATCTGTTCCGCCATCAGCGCGACATTCGCGGACGAGTCTACACCGCCAGAGAGAAACACGCCGAAGGGCACGTCAGACATCATGCGCTTGCCGATCGAGGCTCGCAGCAAACGCAGAATCTCAGCGCAATGTTCGGCCTCGCTGCGTTCCTCGAGGTGGGCCGGCGGCAGCGCGTCCCAATACTGTTTGAGGCGAAACGAGCCATCGCGCTTCAGCGTTAGCAGATAACCCGCAGGCAGCTTTCGAATACCGCAAAACAGCGTGCTGGGCGCGGGCGTGGTTAGGAAGGTCAGGTAGTGCGAGAGTGCGGTTTCGTCCAGCTCGGGAGTGACGGTGGGGTGTTGCAGGATGGCTTTGATCTCGGAAGCGAAAATGAACCGCCCGTCCTGGTGATAAAAGTACAAAGGCTTTACCCCAAGGCGGTCGCGCGCGAGCACGAGTTGTTCGCGTGCCGAATCCCAGAGGGCGATTGCAAAATCGCCTTCGATGGCGTTCACGAAGTCGAGGCCGCACTCCTCGTAAAGATGCAGAATGGTTTCAGTATCGGTGCGCGAGGCATATGCATGCCCGCTTTCCTCGAGCCCGGAGCGCAATTCCGCGTGGTTGTAGATCTCGCCGTTGAAGACGAGCCACACATTGCGTCCCGCGCACCCGCGCATCGGCTGATGGCCCGCCGATGACAAGTCAACAATGGAGAGGCGGCGGAAGCCAAAACCCAATCGAGAGCCGTCGAGGATTTCGGCGCCGGCGTCATCCGGGCCGCGATGAGACATCTCATCGCGCATGCGCACGATCAGTGAACGCTCGACACGTCCTTCGGCTGCGCCATACTCCCAAACTCCGCAGATGCCACACATCGCTTTTCGGTTCGAAGTCCAAGTTTCACGGTCCAAAGTCAGAGAATCAGTGGTTAACCCGCAATGATGCCGACCGAGCCTGACCGTTGACTTGGGATACGTGGCTTTGGACTAGCTTCAGTCGCTCTTCTTCATCTTCGCCCGCGCAAACCGGCAGCAGCACCCAGCTCAACTTGCGGGGCATACTCATTCTCATTAACCAACAAACCGAGATTGAAGGGGTCTTCGCACCGTAGTGCCGCGAGGTAAACTGCGGCTCGAATTTTGGTTTCAGCCTCAGATCTTTCGAACAAACAAGCAGTCTGGCGCCGGTCATCTTATCGCAGGCACTGACGATACTCTCGTCGCGAACAGTCAATTCCAGGCCGGGGTCAAAATGAAATCTCACGGCGATGGTCTGTTCGCCCTTTCCCAGAAGGTCATCCTCAATTAGCCACCAGCGATCGCTCTTATAAAAGAACACGGCTCGGCGATGCCTTACCGGCCGCGGCAGACGCTCGTACCCCGAGTGTTCGCCAACGACTACGTCACGCTCAGTTCCGGTTTGCCAGTCGAGGATCCGGGGATGTGCTTCGTTTCCGATGCTAAACGGCAAACCCTCGTTCGTGGTATTTTGCTCGGCATCGCCGATCTGGATGGTTGAGTGGTATGCAGTAGAGCGAAAAAGTTGGCGCTCACGCAAGTCAGCAGTATAGACGTATGAACCGGGGTCGACAATGAAGGGGCGCCCACACGCGGAGACTTCGATACTGAGCGAGTCGTTATGACCGTGAGAGCCGCGGCCATTGCGGCCTATGTTGCTAGCATTAAAAAAAAGATAAAGGTCGCCGTCCCTGAGCACGTAACTCCCCGTTTCGGGAAAGGCCAGTGACCGTGACGAATTATCCGCAGTTTGTAACCCCTCGAATTTGCGAATGCCCTTCTCGCCCAGCACCCATAGGACTTCTTCCGGGAGTGGGGAACCTTGGTTTTTCAAGGTGGCATCGTTGAAGAAAACGGCCCCCAGCGCAAGCAGATAGGCCTGGTCGCCGGCAATATGATTCACGATCGGCAATAACTGTCCCCCGTCACTGTCTCCGAATAAATGAGTAGAGAAACAATTCCAGCACGAAGCGATGATAGCCGGTGGAAGCTTCGTAGTGTGCGCCATCTGCGAGGACTTGCTTGTCCATCTCCCTCAGCATTTCCAATAGAGCCCACTCGCGCCATTCATTGGCCACACTCAACTCCGGCAGGGTAATACCAAGCCAAAGCAAACCGACGACATCGGAGAGGTAGTGATTACTGGTACCAAGATAAGAGAACTCGAGATTGCGCTGAATGTGAGCACCATGCTGCTCAAAGGTTGTCAGCAGCCTCGACAGTGTGTTTTCGGTAAGAGCGGCTGAATCACGGAACAGCGTAAATGCCGCTAACAGATTCATCGTCCGCAGGGCCACTTCCATTGCGCAGGACCAGTTTGGTCCGCGTCCCACCGGGTTTTGCTCGCGCCAGCTATCAAGTTGGCCAAAGAATTCTTCCGCGAATCGTTCATTCCCAGTTAGCACATATGCCTGGCCCAGCGTGATGAGGTGACCCATGCGATTCACTTCCCACAAGACTCGCATGTCTGAGCCGTCGTTATGCCACAGAGAAATATCGGCGTGGTACTCGAGCGGCCAGACCCGTCCAGAAAGTGGGTCGCGGCGCCAGCCGAGCAATTTCCCGAAGTCTATCTCGCCAAATCCGAGCAAGCACCAACGATGCTGCACAATTCGGTGAGCCAATTTAGTTAGTTGCGCGGCTTGCTCGGGAAAAAGTCTTTCCTGCCAGGTGACAGTTGACTCCTGCGCAGCTTCAAAGCCACCTAGAAACGATGGCCGTTTTCGCTGCCGGAAATGTCTTAGCAACTCCGATGCTGTCAGTCGTTGAAATTCGGGCCGCAATCCCGGCGGCTTCGAGGCAAGCTCGTCCAGAATCTTGCGCTCGCGACGATGGTCACCCGCAACTCGCACACGCCGCGCCAACTCAAGCGCGGCCTGACGCACACTCATCTGGCCGCGAAGCACGCTTATCAACCCCGTTCGCATTGATTTATCCAAAGGAACCAGAAGTTTTCGCCACTCCAACCGTGTCTCCCTGCAAACGTTCATGGACTTGTCTCTGCACAACCAAACTCAATCCCATGAGCAAATAGAAGATCATGGCAACTTCCGAGTCGCCCCAATTGTAGTGAACCAACCCGCTGGCATGGAAGCCTACCAGCCCGCCAAGCGCGCCAAGCACGAGGCCACGATCAATCCAGGATCCTAAGGCGAGATAGCGCCGGCCGCGCGCATCACTCCGCGCATCTCCCTTGTCGATTTGAGCTCTTGCCAGTTGCCGATTGAGCCGCCAGAGCATCCGCGCATAAAGGCCGAGCAGTAGCAGCCATACGATTAAAGTGGGAACGCCACGTTCGAGGGCGATCTGGAGAATATTCGAATGCATATGGCCCGCAGGCAATCGACCGTGATCAAACATACCCCATTCGCGCCAGTGCGCCTTAATCGAATCCATTCCGACACCCACAAGCAGATGGCGCGGCTTGCTTACAAGAAGAACGAATCCTTCCTGCCAGATGGTTTGTCGCCACGTAGTCGACTGATCCGTTTGGTCGAAAAAGGAGACGTTACGTTTCTGTTGAAGAATGAAGAGACCCGCCAGAACCAGTGGTATTGCAACCAGGCCAATAGTCAGGAGCGTGCGGCGACTTGTTTCCAGAAGAAGTATGACGGCGGAAGAAATCAGGAATGCCAGTGAGGAAGCCCGCGTTACGGTCAACATTAATGAATAGCAGAAGCCCGCGAGCGCAACAAGCAACAGGGCACCGACCCAGGTAGGCTTTAAGGGCAAACTAACAAGTAACCCGACGGTTAGGGCCAGGATCAACTGCAACACCTCTGCATAGGTGACGTAATGACCGAAAAACCCGGAGGCTCGCCAGTCGCGGCCCCTCGACCAAGCTCCGATGCCCAAGCTTTCCAGTGACGTACTCCTGTCCAGGAGTTTTCCTCGCTCGACTTTGAAAGTCGGCAACAACTCATGCCGGTAGGCTTTCACCGCGGCCGGCTGGTTGTCCGGAATGGCAAGCACATTGATCAGGTCTTCGGGGTCGTTAAGCTTGTGACCGTTAACTTCCAGCAATGTATCACCGGCTCTCACACCCGCAGCATAAAGAGGACTTTCGACTGTCAACCTCTGGATCTTTACACCTCTGCCGACTAGTCGCTGCCCAGCAGTGTAGAGCACATTGATCGTGCAAGAAGCGACCAGGGTGAGTGCCAGCAGGCGAAGAACGCGACGAGACGGGATATTCTGAGCAAAGAGATAGACGATTGTGAAGAGGCTTGCGGCCCGGAGTTTTCCGATTGAAACCATCGGCTCGTAAGAAAGAAATGCGGAGAGTCCGGTAAGGATAAAGAATCCGAGCAGCGCGTAGTCGAGCGGTGACTTATGAAGGATTGGAACAGGATAGAATGCAAATCGAACTACCCAAAGCAGCATGCCTACTAGCCACGCAGTCTGAGTTGCGGCAATCGAATGAGGGGCAGCGGCGGCGAACAAGAACAAGCAGACAATGATGGCCGTATCGATCCAATGGGCCGCTGCTCTTTTCCTTGTTGTCACCGGCTGCGCTTCTCCGTCTGTTCATGTTCCCAGCGCTTAAGTTCACGTATGGGAGGACTGCTTTCTCCAACGCCTCATTCTCAAGTCCGACGCTTGAACAGCCGAGGAAGCTTCGATTATCGTCGCCCTACTAGTACATTGAGAATGCGCTCGGCAGTGTGCCCATCCCAGAGTAGGGGAAGGCGGCGGTCTCTGGTTATGGACCCGTTGAGGGCAGCGAAAGCGGCGCTCGTGATCTTCGCTCGGTCAGAGCCAACAATCGTGTTGGTTCCCATCTCCACTGTCACTGGACGTTCGGTATTCTCACGCAGAGTCAGGCAGGGAATGCCGAGCACCGTTGTCTCTTCTTGCAGGCCACCGGAGTCAGTCAACACGAGGCGCGCATGGCTATAAAGACCGAGGAAGTCGAGGTAGCCTAGTGGCTCTGTCAAACGCAAACCCTTCGCTTTTTCAATTCGTTCGCGGAAGCCAAACTCTGCGATTGTCTTTCGTGTTCGAGGATGAACGGGAAAAACTATGGGCAAACGCTCGCTGATTTCTTCCAGCGCATCAATGATTCGTCCCAGGGTGTCCAGGTTATCGACATTTGATGGCCGGTGAAGCGTAAGCACCGCATAATCCTGATCCGAAATCCCGAGATCTTGTCTGATCGGTGACTCTTTCGCCCGTGGGAGATGCTGGAAGAGCGAGTCGATCATGACATTGCCAACGAAGCGAATTCGCTCCTCGGGAACTCCTTCTGCGCGCAGATTCTCAGCAGCATCCTGCGAAGGGGTAAACAAAAGATCGGCGATCTGATCGGTTAGCAGCCGGTTGATCTCTTCCGGCATTGTCCGGTCGCGGCTCCGCAAACCAGCCTCTACATGGGCGACTTTCACGCCTAGTTTGGCGCAAACCAGCGCGCACGCCAGTGTGGAGTTCACATCGCCAACCACCAGCACCCAGTCCGGCTTCTCCCGCATCACTACCGGCTCAAACTGCTCCATCACTGCCGCCGTCTGCGCGGCGTGGGTGCCGGAGCCTACGCCGAGGTAGACATCAGGTTCCGGCAGATTCAGATCCCGGAAGAAAGTTTCGGACATCATCGAGTCGTAGTGCTGACCCGTATGAACAACAAGCGGCGTGAACTGTTCCTCACGCCGCTTCATCGCTTCCACAATCGGCGCGACCTTCATGAAGTTGGGCCTCGCGCCGACAACATTAATGAGCTATCACGCCGGAGGTCACCATTGAGCGCGTTGCGAGTATCAACTATCAGCCGCGCCAATCGGCAAACACGGCTGTAGTCAATCCCGCCATGATCGGTGACGATTACGAGGCAGTCAGCCGCGCGCAAGGCTTCGTCAGTCAGCGGTTCTGAAGTGAGCGGCCCCCCGCCTCCTTCCGTGTGCGCATCATCGAAGCGTATTTCTTTCACGAAAGGATCGTGGTAATGCACGTCTGCACCTTTTGCCCGCAACCGATCAATAATCGACAAAGCCGGACTCTCCCTGACATCATCGATATCTTTCTTGTAAGCCACGCCCAGCAGCAGGATACGCGAACCATTCATGGCCTTGCGAGCATCATTTAAACCATCCGAAACTAACTGCACCACGTGATCGGGCATGCGTGAGTTGACCTCTTCCGCGAGGCCGATGAAGCGCGAATCGAAACCGTGCTGTCGTGCTTTCCATGAAAGGTAGTGCGGATCGAGTGGAATACAGTGCCCGCCGATTCCCGGACCTGGGTAAAAAGGCATAAAGCCGAAGGGCTTAGTGGCCGCCGCGCGAATCACTTCCCACGTGTCGATGTTGAGCGCATAACAGAGGCGGGCCATCTCGTTGGCCATGCCGATGTTTACGGCCCGGAAAGTATTCTCCAGTAGTTTCGCCGTTTCGGCGACGCGCGCTGAACTGACCGAGTAGACGTCCTTGACGATATGCGAATAGAGAAACGCGGCGACCTCGGTGGAGTCAGGTGTAACGCCGCCGACCACTTTGGGAATGTTGTGAGTCTGAAACTGGGGGTTGCCGGGATCTACTCGCTCGGGTGAAAACGCGAGGAGAAAATCCTCGTCGAGTTTTAGACCGGTCTCTTCAAACATCGGCAGCAGTACTTCGTTAGTGGTGCCCGGATAAGTAGTCGATTCGAGTATGATCAACTGTCCGCGGCGCAACCGCTTCTTAATCTCTTCTGCTGCCGCCAGGATGTATGAGACATCGGGCTCTTTCGTCTTACGCAGCGGTGTAGGAACGCAGATGATGAGCGCGTGGCAGTCCCCAAGGTGGTCGAAATCGGTCGTGGCTGTCAGGAGCTTGTCGTCGACCAAGCGCTTCAGAGTCGCCGAAGCGACATCACCGATGTAGGAGTGGCCGGAATTGATTTGTGCTGCTTTGTTCGCATCGACTTCAAAACCAGTAGCCTTGAATCCCTTGCCGCCAAACTCAACCAGCAATGGTAAGCCGACGTAGCCCAGGCCGATTACCCCGACCTGTGCACGTTTGTGGGTTATTAGGGAAGTGATTTGTTCCTTGACCATCTCCAGGTTTTCCTCGTCTTCCTTGAGAGGGATCGGCAGGATCGCTCAAGTTCATAAGCTATACGCCAAGCAAGCAAGACTAGGGGAGCGCCGCGCGCGGTGTCAAGGCAAGCGTTTTTCGGTACGCACTTACCCAATCTAAAACTTTTCTTGACAGCCAAGCATCAACACTATATCCCTCACTCACGATGAGCGACGGAGTAGAGGATTCGTCAGGTAAACTTGTCCGCGGTCTGAGTCGACTCGACGCCACGATGATCGTGGTCGGCTCGATGATCGGCTCCGGCATCTTCATCACTTCGGCTGAGTCTTCAAGACTGGTAGGCGCGCCGGGATGGCTGCTCGCCGCCTGGGCGCTGGCGGGCGTGCTCACCATCACGGGCGCGCTGTGTTGCGCGGAACTCGCCGCGATGTGGCCTCGCGCGGGCGGACAGTATGTTTTTCTGCGCCAAGCCTATGGTCCTTCGATCGGTTTTCTGTTTGGCTGGTCGCTCTTTTTGGTTATTCAAACTGGAACGATAGCGGCAGTTGCGGTGGCTTTTGCCAACTTCATGGGCGTGCTGACCGATCGCGTAGCGAGCGACCGTTATCTCATAGCGCCTTACGCCATTGGGGGTTACGCAATCAGCCTGTCGACCCAACAACTCGTGGCCGTGGTGATGATTCTGTTTCTCACAGTAGTCAACACGCGCGGCCTACAAACCGGAAAGTTCATTCAAAACACTTTCACTTTCACGAAAACGGCTGCCCTGCTGGGTTTGATCGTGATAGGTCTCTTTTTCGGATGGAACGATCAGAGCGCCGCCTACACTTCCTCATGGTGGAAGCCCTGGGAAAATGGCTGGAAGCCAGATGCTGCTCAACTCGGCTTTGAAGCCGCACCCGAGGGTACTCTGATTTTAGCGCTCGTCATGCTGCTCGGGCGCGCAATGGTAGGGCCACTCTTTGCCCAGTCTGCCTGGAACAACGTCACCTTTACCGGCGGTGAAGTGCGCGACCCGGGTCGCAATTTACCGCGCGCACTTTTGTGGGGCTGCGGTCTCGTTGTGGGACTCTATCTGCTCGCGAATCTCGCTTACATCGTGACCTTGCCGCTGTCTGGGATTCAAAGCGCACCGCAGAATCGCGTGGCAACAGCCACGATGCAGGCGATTCTGGGCCCGCGCGGAACCATTCTGATGGCCATTGCGATTATGATTTCCACGTTTGGGTGTAATAACGGTCTGATTCTGGCAGGGGCACGCGTCTACTACGCCATGGCTCGGGACAATTTGTTCTTCAAACAGGTAGGCACTCTAAACTCTGTCCACGTGCCCGCCACTGCTCTCATAACGCAAGGAATCTGGGCGGCACTTCTGACCCTGCCTCGTACTGTTACTACTAATCCACAGACTGCCGCGGTCACCTATGGCAACGTTTACACTCAATTACTCGAATACATTATCTCGGCGGATTTGGTGTTCTACATCCTCATGGTAGGAGCAGTGATAGTGATGCGGTACAAGGCCCCACAACTCGAACGCCCGTACCGTACTTTGGGCTACCCACTCGTGCCGATAATCTACATCGTTATTGCCGTACTCTTCGTTCTTGACCTGGCGTATCTGGCACCTTCAACCTCGGGCATTGGTTACCTGATCGTACTCACAGGCATTCCAATCTACTTCGTCTGGCGCCGCAGCGCCAACTCAGACTAACTAAACTGACTCCACTATCTTCGGTAGCAGTTTAGTGTACACTTAAAACTCTATGTCAGTACCAGCAAAACAAAAACCAACCCGGGTATCTGTCAAGGCGAGTCTTTTTACTGAATCTGTGATTCGCGAGATGACTCGTGAAGCAATCAAACACGGAGCGGTAAATCTTTCCCAGGGTTTTCCCGACTTTGCCGCCCCGGACGACATCAAGCGAGTCGCGATGCAGGCCATCGCAGACGATATCAATCAATATGCTATCACTTGGGGGGCGCGCGATTTTCGCGAGTCGATAGCGAAGAAGACGAAGTGGTATCTGGG
>JAIVJP010000487.1 GCA_020199975.1 Acidobacteriota bacterium | reverse complement strand
GTCGCTGAGCTTGACACTGGCACGAGCACCGGCGTATAAGCACAACTGACAAACGTGGTGAGTTAAGGCGACTTGCGGCCACGTAAAATAACCCGCTAAACAGCTCGGACCGGTCCGAGAGGACAGTCCCGCAAACTTCAGCCATCATGAAGTCCCGCGTTGTTTAGCGCGGGACTTGTCATTTTCAATTGCCGATTTCCGATTGGCTTCTTTGCAGTTCTGCTTTTCAATCGGCAATCGGCAATTGCCAATCGCAATTTGCAAAAACACATGCAGACTTTCAGAGAATTACTACAGTCTGACCGCATCCACGTCTTCGATGGCGCGATGGGCACCATGCTCTACGCCAAGGGTGTCTACATAAATCGCTGCTACGATGAACTAAATGTCAGCAATCCCGATTTGGTGCGGGAGGTTCATGCGGAATACCTGCACGCCGGCGCCGACATTATCGAGACCAACACCTTCGGCGCTACAGCCTACAGACTCCACCAGTATGGTTTGGAAGGAAGTCTGGCAGAGATCAACATTGCCGCCGTCCGCATTGCGCGACAAGCTGCTGGCGAAGATGCCCACGTCGCGGGCGCAATAGGCCCGCTGGGATTGCGTATCGAGCCCTACGGCCCTACTTCCTTCGACGAAGCGAAAGACATGTTCAAGGGTCAAGCTGCGGCGCTGCTTGAAGGCGGCGTTGATCTCTTTCTCCTCGAAACCTTTTCAGATGTTTCTGAGATTCAGCAGGCGATTCGCGCCATTGGCGAATTGTGTGATCTGCCGATCATCGCGCAGATGACCATCATGACCGACGGCAACACGACTTTCGGCACCACACCGGAAGTATTCACTTCGCGTTTGGACGAGTGGGGCGCAGACGTGATTGGTTTGAATTGCGGTGTTGGCCCGGCAATCATCTTGAGTGGACTCGAGAAGATGCGCACCGTCACAAAAAAGAAGCTTGCCGCACAGCCCAACGCCGGCTTGCCTCGCGACGTTCAGGGCCGGCAATTCTACATGTGCTCGCCGGAGTATATGTCGAAATTTGCGAAGAGGTTGATTCAGTCCGGCGCAAAGTTCATTGGCGGCTGCTGTGGAACCACTCCCGCGCATATTAAGCTGATTTCAGACGCGGTTCGCGCCGCTTCGCCGCGTGTTCAGAGGATGGTGATGTCCTCCGGTCCTTTGATCCACGTGGAAGAGATCGTGCCCGCTGACATCAAGATTGTTCCCGCGGAGGAACGTTCAATTTGGTCAAGAAAGATCGTTCGGGGGGAGTTTGTTACTTCGGTTGAAGTCTTACCACCAAAGGGTGTCGATGCGCAGAAAACGCTCGATTCTATCAGGTTGTTAAAGGAAGCGGGCGTTGACGGCGTAAACATTCCCGACGGTGCGCGCGCCCAGTCGCGCATGAGCGCAATGGCTACGGCAGTCCTGGTCGAGCAGCAGATTGGCATTGAGTCAGTGCTGCACTATTGCTGCCGCGATCGCAATCTCTTGGGAATGATGTCGGATCTTCTGGGCGCGTCGGCTTTGGGGTTGCGAAACCTGCTGCTGATTACCGGCGACCCGCCCAAAATGGGACCGTACCCTGATGCGACTGCAGTTTTTGACATCGACGCTATCGGCCTTACAAACATGGTTAACAAACTGAACCATGGCCTCGACATCGGCAACAATCCGATTGGTCAACCCACTGCCTTTTGCATCGGGGTGGGCGTCAATCCGGGAGCAATCAATCCGCAAGAGGAAATTCGCCGTTTCGAATACAAGGTTGAGGCAGGAGCGCAGTATGCCATTACTCAGCCGGTGTTCGATACCGACCAACTGCACGACTTCATCAAGAGTGTCGAACACGTGCGCATTCCAATCATCGCAGGCATCTGGCCTCTGGTCTCTTATCGCAACGCAGAGTTTCTGCATAACGAAGTTCCTGGTGTGCGTGTGACGCCATCGATTATGGAGCGCATGCGCGCTGCTTCAGCAATCAGCAAGGAAGCCGGGCGAGATGAAGGTTTGAAGATTGCTCGAGAGTCGCTATTGGAAGTGCGCGACATCATCCAGGGGGTCCAGGTGTCCGCTCCGTTTGGAAACGTGAAGTATGCGCTGGAAGTTTTCGGGGCGCTGGAAGAATTTAGTCGTGAGGAAGCTGAGGCTGCGACGAATAGAAGTGCAGAGGAATAAACGCTTTCCCCTGTTAACTTTTTCTGCAATAAGCAATCGATCCACAAAATCACATCAACGAACACGAAGCTCTAGTGTCATTTCGTGTGAATTAATGGATCGTGCGCTGAACTCCTAAAACGCTTATCCAATCTAAACCACATAGC
>JAIVJP010000486.1 GCA_020199975.1 Acidobacteriota bacterium | reverse complement strand
GCTTGGCGGGGTATCGGAGCAGGTCACTGTTACAGCGAGCGGCACGGAGCAGGCGGTATCAAGTTCCATTCAGTCGGTAGAAGTAATTGGCTCCATTGAGTTAGCGAAGAAAAGTCCGGTCTCTCTTGGCGAAGCGCTGGACGGCGAACTAGGGGTGTCGAAACGAAGTTTTGGACCAGGCACGGCACGGCCCGTCATTCGCGGGTTTGACGGTGACCGGGTCCTTGTCCTTCAGGATGGAAACAGGATTGGTGGCCTGGGGTTTCAGTCCGGCGATCACGCCGAGCCAATCGATGTCTTAACAGTGGAACGGATTGAAATCGTCAAAGGCCCTGCCTCTCTGCTTTATGGAAGCAATGCCATCGGCGGCGTCGTTAATGCTGTCACAGGTCACGACAGCGCTCACAAGGGATTGAATGGTTACATAACCGCGGTGGGCAGCACTAATAGCCGTCAGGCAGGCAGTACTGCCGGTGTCGAGTTTGGGACGGAAAGGTGGCTCTTCTGGGCCAACGGAGGTGGTCAACGGGCCGGCGACTACACGACCCCCATAGGGCCGGTCAGAAACTCCTTCACACGTGAGGGTAACGTATCTGCCGGCATTGGCTACTACCCGCAGAAGGGATTCTTCAGTCTTAACTACCAGTTCGATAAGCGACGTTACGGTATTCCTATCGACCCGGCCGAGGAAGACCCCGAGATTGTCAATCTGAATCCGCGCCGGCATAGCTTTCAATTTAATGGCGGCTTTCGCGAGGCACAGTCATTCATAGAAGGCGGGAATTTTTCTGTGCAGTACAATGACTACACGCACTCCGAAATCAATTCAATGACCAACGAGATTGGCACCAGCTTCAAGAATAAGACTCTCCTCTATCGCGGAATGTTTGAACAGCCGAGCGGGCCTCGCTACAATTCGGCGGACGCGTCGAGACCAATCAGTATAATCCCACCGCAACGGAGGCGAGGGGAGCCTTGCCCAATCGGAGTTTCACGGGGTTTTCGGGAGCTCTCGGCGTTCGCATTTCAACCTGGAACGGTGGAGCGCTGGTCGCCAACTACTCGCATTCGTATCGGGCTCCTTCACTCGAAGAGCTCTACAACTTGGGTCCACATCCAGGCAATCTGGCTTTCGAGATTGGTGATCCTAATCTCAAACGAGAGCTTGGTAATGGTCTCGACTTTGGAGTTCGTCATTCCTCAAAGCGACTTCGCTTCGAAGCCAACGGTTTCTACTATCATATTAACGGTTTTGTTTTCCTGGCGCCGACTGGTGAGGTGGACGAAGAATCAAACTTGATCGTAGCCGAGTACCTCCAGGGAACCGCCCGATATGCGGGGACTGAGGCCAAGTTTGATATTGGACTCCATCCCAATATCTGGCTCAACCTGGGGGCAGACTACGTCAATGCCGAACTTACCGCAACCGGCACGCCTTTGCCACGCATTCCTCCGCTGCGAGGCAAAGTTGGGCTGGAGCTGCGATACAAAGGCTTCCTGGTCAACCCGGAAGTCGTGATGGCTCAAGATCAGAACCGGCTTTTCCCGACTGAGACCAGGTCTGCCGGCTACACGGTTTTTGGGCTTTCCGGTTCCTACTTGATTGCGCGGCAACACGCTGCTCACATCATCTCTTTTAATGCTTTCAACCTCGGCGACCGGCTTTATCGCAACCACCTGTCCTTTATCAAGGAGTTCGCTCCGGAGATGGGTCGGGGGTTGCGGGTTGCATATACCTTGCGATTCTTCTAGCGGGCCTATGATCGCCGGGGGTTCTTCGATGTGACACTTGGCAGCAAGGTAAATCGCCTTGATCCAAATATAAGGAACCCCCGTTTCCGCCCGTTCGTAATTAATTGCAGCGGGCCTGACAATCAAAACTGTCCCAATGAGAATCCGCTGGTAGTTTCGTTGACAGAGAGCTGACGAGGCTCGTAAAATGCAACTTCCTGTCGCCCTTTGATTTTCAGGTTTTTAACCATCGAGGAATCAGCAGTGAGCCTAGTCAAGATCATCGTCATCACGGTTCTGATCATCCTAAGCATTCTGTTTTTGGGGCGCTTCTTCATATAGCTCGAGCTGTCTGCATCCTCGTGCCCGCCGAAACACGTAATAAGAGTCTGCTAACTCAAAATCCAGTTTGCTCCACAGCGCTGCTCCGACTTCCACTTATCCTCACTTGCACTCTGCTTGCACTGACGGGCCTGCAGCCGGTTAAGTCACTAGCGCAAAGTTCCCGTGGGGACGACGAGGTGGTACGAGTCAGCACTGATCTGCTGCTGTTCCCTATTCGCATTAGAGATAAACGGGGTCAGGCCGTACAAGGCTTGAAGCAGAGCGACCTGGCCGTGAAGGACAAAGATCAGGTTACTGCCGGTCTCTATTTCGCGCCCGGCGCCGACCGAGTGGCTCTCGTTTTTGCGCTCGACCAATCCGGCAGCTTGCGAGAGATCATTTCGCAGCAACGTGACGCGGCGCTCGCTCTGTTCGGCCGATTTAGCGACCGGTCGAGCATTGCCGTTCTGCGTTTCGCGGAAGCGCCTTCGGTCGTCGCCCCTTTTGGCCGCGACTCGGCCGCAGCGCGTGCGGCTTTCAGCTTCGCAGCCGGCACTAACCGACGCACGGCGATATTCGACGCGGCAGCAAAGGCGCTCCAGATGTTTGACGACCTTCCACGCGTGCGGTCTGAACGTCACATCGTTGTTCTGATTAGCGACGGCCTCGACAATGCGAGTCAGACCAAAGCCAGTGCTGTGATCGATGCGGCGCTCAATAAACGCGTGTCTTTCTACGTAATTCACTTGCCGCTTTTTGAGCCGCGCGCGGGACGACTTGCCGTGCGTTCTCCCTCCAAGGGTTTTCGCGAACTCGCCCAGCAAACTGGAGGCAAGTATTTTTTGGTCGGAAATGCGGACGCCGCGCTAAAGCTCGATAGGAACAACGATCTCACGCCAGTCTTTCAGGCAATTGAAGAGGATCTAAAAAGTCAGTACCTGCTTGGGTTCTACATTAGTGAAACTGCGCGCGATGGACGCCGGCATCGCTTCTCGCTCAGTCTGGTACCGTCCGGTGTCGAGTACTCAGTAGGACGATTTGGTTATTCGCGCACGCACGATTTTTTCGTGAATCTACCGCGCAACGTTACGAAGATTCCAAGCTAGCATTGCGGACAGAGAATTCCAGTGGGCAAAGAGCGTCTTTCATTTTCCACTTATCCTTTCAGG
>JAIVJP010000485.1 GCA_020199975.1 Acidobacteriota bacterium | reverse complement strand
ATATAACTCCCACACTACGCCTTTTGTCTGGACTGCAACGGCTGACTCAATCCTCCAAAAATTAGAGAGACTTTGTCAAAGAATTTCAGAAACGCAACACTAGTGGCTTAGTTCTTTTATTGAAGAATGACGAAACAAGCCAGCGCGACCGTGTCACCAACGGATGATCCCACGCGCACCTTCGCCAGCGGCCAGCGCTTCGTTGATGCCGTCGAGCTGGTAGGCGCGCGTGACAAGTTCGCGGAGCTTGAGTTCACCCCCTTGATAGAGCGTGACGATCAGGCGCTTCTCCTGCATCACGAAAGGGAAGGTGGGGATTGACGCGAGCGCGTCTGTCCGCGACAGACCAGTAAGCACGACTACGCCGCCTTTGCGCGCGGACTCAAGCGCCTGCGAAATAGTCGCGGGTGTGCCGACCGTGTCGAAAACATAATCCGCTCCCCGTCCATCCGTCAGAGCGCGAACCTCCTCCGCGACATTCCCCTCCCCCGCTTCAATGGTGTGTGTAGCGCCGAAGTCGCGTGCGAGGTTAAGCGGCCTGGGTCGCGTGTCCACGGCGATAATCTTTTCGCACCCGACTAGTACCGCCCCCTGCACGACGTTCAATCCAACGCCGCCCGCGCCGATCACCGCGACGCGCGCGCCCCTCTCAACGCGCGCGGCATTCGTCACCGCGCCGATGCCCGTCACGACCGCGCAGCCCAAAGTCGCCAGCACCTCGAACGGGACACTCGCCGGCACGGGGATCGCGCCCTCTTCGGCCACCACTGCGAAATCCGCGAAGCAGGCCGTGCCGTTGAAATGTGCCACGTCTTGCCCGCGAGCACGCAACCGCGAGCCACCCGCAGGCAGGCGGTTGCGGTACGTCGTCCGCTCCAGACGGTCGCAGAGCACGACCCCGGCGGCCCTCAACTCGACCAGCACCTCGTTCGTCAGGCCTTTCCGGCAAGTGCCGTTGCGACGCGCGCCAGCAACGTCACTCGGCTGTCAAGCGAGGCGAAGCGCGGGTCGTCGGTCTGCCCGCGATGGTAGCGGCAGAAAATTTGTTGCAGCACGACGGCAAGTTTGAAGACGGCGAACACTTCGTAGAATGTGATGTTCGTCAGGTCAACCCTCGCCCGCGCGGCGTAGCGTTCGAGTATTTCCGCGCGCGTGAACCAACCCGCGCGATGTGTGACGGAGGTCACGGCATCGTGCTGCGACATCGTCGAGGTGTGCACCCAGTAACATAGCAGAATTCCCATGTCCACGAGCGGGTCACCGATGGCGCTCATCTCCCAATCGAAGACGGCTATTACACGCCCCAAATCGCGTTCGTCGAGCATCACGTTGTCGAGCTTGAAGTCGCCGTGCACAAGCGTCGGCCTCGGCGGGTCGGGCGGCAGGCGCTCGGCCAGCCAAGCGGCGAGCATGTCCATCTCCGGCAGCTCGCTCGTCTGCGACCCCTTCCAGCGCTCGCTCCACCCCCGTACCTGCCGCTGGACGAATCCGGCGGGCTTGCCGAGGGCGGCGAGTCCGTGCACGTTGATGTCAACGGCGTGCAGATCTGCGAGCGCATCCACTAGAGCTCGGCTGACACGGCGACGCGCGGCAGGGCGATCAGCCAGTTCCGGCGGCTCATCGTAGCGCACGACGAGGCCGCACCGCCGCTCCATGATGTAAAAGGTTGCGCCGATGACGCCTGCGTCTTCGCAGAGCACGTAGGGTCGCGGCGCGAGCGGGAAGACCGGGTGCACGGCTTCGAGGATGCGATATTCGCGTGCCATGTCGTGCGCCTTCGGGGGCACAGGCCCGAATGGCGGGCGGCGCATCACAAACTCCTGCGTGTTGAAGCGCAGCAGGTAGGTCAGGTTGGAGTGGCCGCCGGGAAACTGCTCGACCGTCATCGGTGCGGCGGCGTCGAACCTTGGGCCTAATATCGTAGTCAGTTTCTCCCGTACATAATTGGCTAGTGCACCCCAGTCAAGTTGCTCGCTCGCGCGCACAGGCTTGGTGTCGGACGAATCAGGCGTCTCGCGGTGCGAGGGAGAGAGGTTTTTGACTAAAGGTGGCGCGTCACTCATCGATTAATCCCGTCTCCGCCGCCCGCCGCCTTATCGATGACGGCCTTGCGCTTCTGCACGAAGGCGGCGACGCCCTCAAGGAAATCCGGTGAATGGAAACAGGCCTGCTGGTTGATCGCCTCGAAGTCGAGCGCGGAGGCCAAGTCTGTCTGCGCGCCGTAGTTGAGTCCGGCCTTAGTTTTTCAATCGCCACGCGCGGCGCCTGGGCGAGTCGCGCGGCGAGGCCGTCCACGGTCGCGTCCAACTCCGCGAAGGGGACGACCTTGTTGGCGATGCCGAGCTGATGCGCTTCTTGCGCGCCGATGATGTCTCCTGTCGCCATCATCTCGAAGGCTTTGTGGTAGCCGACGAGGCGCGGCAGAAAGAAGGTGCTGCCGCCATCCGGCATCAGGCCGACACGCACGAAGACCTGACCGAAGAGCGCCTGCTCCGAGGCGACGATCATGTCGCAGGCGAGCGCGTAGTTGCAGCCGACCCCGACGGCGTGGCCGTGCACGCGCGCGATGACCGGCACGGGCAGGGCGCGCATCGCGAGAATGGTCGGATTGACGTTCTCGCGGATGGACTTGGTGACATCGAAGTTTGCGATGTCGCTGGCACTGGTCGCCGCGAGGTCTGCGCCCGCGCAGAAAGAGTCGCCCGCGCCCGTGAGAATCAAGACCCGCGTGCCGTCATCGGCCGATTGCCTAACGGCGGCGAGGAGCGACTGCACCGTCTCGCGGTCAACGGAGTTGCGCCGCTCGGGGCGGTTGATGGTGATGCGCTTGACGCCACCTTGAATGGTGACGAGCAGTTTCTCTCTAGAGTCAGTCATCGGTGTGGCTCCTGTCAGTACCGCCTGCGGTAGCGGGCGGGTCTCGAGTTGCGCCAGCACCCGCCCGCTATCGCAGGCGGTACTGATGTTATGAAGCAAGCGCCTCCTCGCGTGAGTGTTAAACTCACGGCAGCTCAGGACATGAGACTGAAAGGAGGCGCTATGGACACAATATATATCGGCGTTGACTTTCATGCACGACAACAAACGATCTGTTATTTGAAAACTGAAACTGGCGAACTCGTCATCTCAGAAACTGAAACTGGCGAACTCGTCATCTCAGAGCTGAAGCACCAGGACAAAGAGAAAGTGCGCGCTTTCTACGCCCAGTTCCCAAGGCCGGTGATTGTCGGTCTGGAAGCTAGCGGTTACAGCCCCTGGTTCGAGCGACTGCTCGAGGAGCTGGGTTGCGAAGTCTGGCTGGGTCATGCCACCGAGATCCGCCGCCGGGCTCGTTGGCGTCAGAAGAATGACCGCCGCGATGCGGAGCTCATTTGGGATCTAATGATGCACAATGAGTTTCCCCGCTTGCATCGGCCCGCCCCGCAGAGTCGCGAAGTGCTGCGCATGCTGCGTTACCGGCAGAAGCTGATCAAGATCCGCACCATGAGTAAAAACAGCTTGCAAGCAATAGCGCTCCAGTCTGGGTTAGCCAAGGGGAGCCGCTTGTTTACTAAGGCCGGACAACAAGAACTGGGTACGGCCATGATGTCTCCGGCTCTGCAATGGCAATGCGAGCACTGGTGGCAATTGCTGGAGCCGCTTAATAAACAACTGCTGGAGACCATGGTGTGGTTCAAGGCCCAAAGCAAAGGTGATGCCTGCATACACGCCTGCGGACTCATCCCGGCATTGGGTTGCTTACGTCCCTCTGCGTTGTGCACACGCTGCAACCCGTCAGTCGCTTTCGTAACTCACGGAAGGTGGCTGCTTATGCGGGCTTCGATCCGTTGGAACGTTCCTCAGCCGAGCGCAAATGCTTCCTTGGGATCAGTAAAGCCGGCTCTCGGTTACTGCGCTACCTGTTGGTGGAAGCAGCGCAGACAGCCGTCAGAAAAGACGAGGACTTAAAGCGTTTCTACAAACGACTGGCAGAGCGTCGCGGCCGACCGAAGGCCAAGGTAGCAGCTGCCAGAAAACTGCTCATCCGCGCCTACATCATGTTGCGTGATGAGATCGACTATGCGGAATTCCGACGTCGAGCCGTCGCAGCTCGGCTTGCCCGCCGAGGTCAAGGGCCTACTAATGTGCCCGAGGTACTGATTGGGCAGCCGGCCTCTTCTGCGCCATAACTACGACGGCTGCCTGCCTCGCCGAGCTCGCTAGGACTCGCTCGGCAGGCAGCCTCCAGGAGAGTGCGAAGTAAACCTCATGGAAGATGACCGCATAGATGATTGATCGTGGCTTGTCAGCCTTGATCAGTTGAGGACCGCTACCGGCGGTAAACTTGAAAACCAAACAGTCTCATGTCAAAGAGCAAACAACAGGACAATAGAGCAACGCAGGCGCTGCGGCGTCCCAGTCAGAGTC
>JAIVJP010000484.1 GCA_020199975.1 Acidobacteriota bacterium | reverse complement strand
GTCACCGGTGGTGCCTTTTTCACCACTGCTCGTGTCGACCGGCGTAGACGTGGTCGGCGCTTGCTCTGGCCCAAGGCGGGAACAACTGTTGATATAACCAACGCTACAAGAACCAATAACCCAACTGTGAAACGCGATAGCGGACTATTAAACTGTGCTTTCATAGCAGACCCTCCGTGCCCCTGGTCAAAAAGTTGTTTCGCAAGCCGCAGTGACTTTGACAATAGTGACTTTGGCAATGAGCGTGCCACATTCTCACTCGCAGCGAGTCAAGCGGAGAACTTTAGTTATTTCTCGGTTTAGAGTCGCTCTGATCAGCACCACAATCGAATCACAAGAATCTGATTGAACGTGTGTGAATGCGTTCGTGAAATGTTGCACGATATGGGATAGGTGAACTGATGTTTGGCCAGAAGCAGGCTTGAGTGGCTAGGCTGCTTCCATTGCGGTGAGGACAGCTCAACCTGGCTAACGGCTTCGCCGCCCGATGTGAGGCGGCGGCTCTGCCCGGCCGTATGCGTCTCTTAAGAAATTGGGGCTGTGCCCCCCACCGGGATATTCATTAGGAGAGCTGTTATGGATGGGCATAGCCACTTCCTCACATCAGTTCCCCAGCTCGCCGAAGGACGGCGAGCGCATACGAGTATGAAACTCTGTGATGCTGTCCAAAGAAAAGCCGGGCGATGTTAGCATGACGGTAAGTTACAGGTCGTGAAGGCCGGTTGCCGATTGGTGCCTAGTGCCCGTACATCAGTTTGGTCTCAGGGTTGGCGTTTATACCATTGGTGACGTAGTCATTCGCGAGAATGGTTACGATCCCGTTAAGGAGATTGCGATATTCGTCCCCTGCGCCTGTGACGTTAATCTTCATCAGAAAAAATTCAGGAGCTAAGAGAATGACACGACGCAAGCAGCAAAAGAAATTTAAAGTCACTGATCTGCCGGAACACTTACAGCAGGTTAACCTAAATGCCGCGGGCATTGATGTGGGCTCGGATCGACATGTAGTAGCGGTACCAGCAGGGCGCGATGAAGTTTCGGTGCGCGAGTTTGGCGCTTTTACCACGGATCTCCAAGCTTTAGCTGACTGGCTCACGAAGTGCGGGATTACGACGGTGGCGATGGAATCAACCGGTGTGTATTGGATCCCGCTGTTCGAGATCCTGGAGCAACGCGGCTTCGAGGTGAAGTTGGTGGATGCGCGGCAGGTCAAGAATGTCTCCGGTCGCAAGTCAGATGTACTTGATTGTCAGTGGCTGCAGCAGCTGCATACCTACGGCCTATTGGCAGGGGCGTTTCGGCCCGCTGATCAGATCTGTGTATTGCGCGGCTACATGCGTCAACGAGAAATGTTGGTACAAGCTTCCTCGATGCATATTCAACACATGCAGAAAGCGCTGCAGCAAATGAATCTGCTGTTACATAACGTCGTCTCAGACATTACTGGCGACACCGGGATGAAGATCATCAAGGCCATTATTGCCGGTGAGCGCAATGCAAAAGTTTTGGCCAAGCATCGGAACTACCGCTGTCAGAGTTCCGTGGCCACCATTGCCAAATCGCTGGTGGGGAATTATCGGGAAGAACACCTCTTTGCGCTCACCCAAGCAGTTTCTTTGTACGAAACCTATCAGGCAAAGATTGCTGAATGCGAAGCAGTTATTGCGCGATATTTGAACAGTCAGGCAAAACATACTGATGAAGAACCGCCACCGGGAGATAAGCCGAGCCGCGATCGAGACCGCTTGCGTGGTGGAGTTGATGTGCGGAGCCAACTTTATCGGATGACCGGCGTTGATCTCTTCAATCTTCCAGGCTTTGGTGCCGATACGCTGCTTACGCTCGCCGGCGAAGTAGGCTTTGACATGACCCCGTGGCGCAGTGAGAAACATTTCACTTCCTGGCTCGCTTTGTGCCCAGGCACAAAGAAATCAAATGGTAAAGTTCTCAGTCGCAAGACCAAACGAAGTGCCAATCGGGCCGCTGCTGCGCTCCGCATCGCAGCCGCTAGCCTATCGCGTAGCAAGACCGCTCTCGGAGCCTTCTATCGCCGCATCAGAGTCAGAGTCGGCCCTGCTGAAGCCGTCACTGCCACCGCACGCAAGCTCGCCGTCCTCTATTACTCGTTACTCAAATACGGTTCGGCTTACGTTGAAACTGGTCAGGCGGCTTATGAACACAAGTATCAAGAACGCCGACTCCATAGTATTCAAAAACAAGCACTTGCCCTGGGTTAGCCGTTACCACAGGGCCCATCGAGGACCGAGATCGATTAGGGTCGGTTCACCGCAGATGCTGGAAATGGGCAATCAACTTCCGCTCCTGCTGCGCTGCCCGCAGTCTTACCGGCGCGTCAACATTTTGGAGTTTTGAGGCTATGCCTTTGCTTGTGCTGAGGAGGCACAGCCTCAACAAAAATGTAGAAGCTTTTCGGTAAGGCTGAGCCTTACCGCAAGGGGAGCGGCAGAGCCGCAAGGCCAACTCTTGCGCGTTTGCGCAGGTGATGGCACACTTGGCCCACAATACTCGTAGTCCCACAAGTTGTTTGCGTATCAGTCACTCAAATTAGACCGGACGTCGAAGACCAGGCAGCCAACACGATATGAAACGAATTCTGCTCGTAATCGTAGTCGTAGCTCTCTACATACTGCATCAGGATTTCTGGTTCTGGCGCACGCCATACTTTCGTGGCGCTATCCCCTTCGGCTTCATTCCCATTGGGCTTTTCTATCAGGCGTGCTTTTCCGTTGCGGCTTCACTGGTAATGTGGCTGTTGGTCAAGTTCGCCTGGCCCTCTCAACTGGAACGCGAGATCGAGGAACGAAACTCTGAGGAGGATTCCCCGTCTTGATTCCCGCAATAGTCGTTTTCATCTACCTGGCCACGGTTCTGTACATTGGCATCTTCGCTTTCCGTAAGGCGAAAGGACGTGAAAAGGCGGAAGACTATTTTCTCGCGAGTCGGTCGCTCGGACCGTTCGTTTTTCTTTTCTCTCTCTTTGGGACGAACATGACGGCATTCGCCATCCTCGGTTCGTCGGGTCATGCCTTCACAAACGGAATCGTCACCTTTGGCTTGATGGCTTCGTCTTCCGGGTTGGTTATTCCGCTCTCTATTTTCTTGATTGGGACGCGCGTGTGGGCACTGGGCAAGAAGCATGGCTTCATGACGCCGGTGCAGATGTTTCGCGACCGTTGGGAGTGTGGCCACATCGGGACGGTTATCTTTATCGTGCAGGCCGTGCTGCTTATTCCTTACATCATTATCGGCATCATGGGCGGCGGCACGACTCTAAACGCCATCAGCGGCGGACTGGTTCCTTTCTGGTTTGGCGGCGCGATTGTCGCCATGGTTGTGATGAGCTACGTCTTTTTCGGCGGCATGCGCGGCACCGCCTGGGTAAACACCTTTCAGACGATTCTCTTTCTGCTATTCGGCGCCATTGCCCTGATTGTGATCGGCGTGGGCATGGGAGGATTTACCAACGCCGTGCAAGCAATACAATCGTCGCCGGCTCTTGCTCCGCTGCTTACGCGCGAGCGGATCTCGCCGCTCTATTTCTTTAGCTACACATTCATTCCGCTCTCGGCGATCGCCTTCCCGCATATCCTGATCTTCTGCCTGACGGCACGCAAGATGAATCAGTTTAAAAAGACCGTCATCTTCTACCCGCTTTGCATCCTCGCTATCTGGCTCCCGTGCGTGTTCCTGGGAGTCATGGCGAATCGAGTTACCGACGTGCCGCAGATACGTGCTAAGCAGGAAGCGCGACGAGTTTTGGCCACGCAGGGAAAAACCATGGCGCCGGAAGCACGCGACGATTTGCGGGAAAAGGCCGCTGGCGATGATGTCATCCTGCTACTGCTTGAACGTTACGCTCCGCTCTGGCTAGCCGGTCTACTGGGCGCGGGCATCATGGCAGCGGTGATGGCCAGCGACTCGCAGATTCTCGCGCTCTCGACGATGTTTACGGAGGACGTCTTTGCCT
>JAIVJP010000483.1 GCA_020199975.1 Acidobacteriota bacterium | reverse complement strand
TCATAGTTGAGGGCGAGGATGGATTGGGGAGTCAGAGTCTTTACCGGTTTACAACTCAGCATTCCGAGTTGCTGGCCGCGCGGGGTTGCATCTGGGATGAAGGCTATCGCGATACAAAGGAGCGTCCGGTAATCAGTCTGGGTTTCAAAGGAATTACTTTTCTCGAGCTGCGAGCACACGGTGCCCGGTCGGACCTTCATTCGAAGTGGGGCGCGATTGTTCCCAATCCGGCCTGGCGGCTGGTTCAGGCTTTGGCCACCATTACTTCTCCCAAAGGTGTGATCACTATTGACGGTTTCTCTTCTCATGTTGCACCGATCTGTGACGAAGACGCGGAAGCCTTAAAAGCAATAGAGCTTGATGAAGCAGGGCTCAAGAAGGAGTTTCGCATTGGCGGATGGGTGGGGGCCATGAAGGGACAGGCACTCGTAAAGGAGCACATCTTTGGTCCCACCTGCACCATCTGCGGGATTCAAACGGGACACACCGACGCCGGCGCCAAAACAGTCCTCCCCAGTTCGGCGATGGCCCGACTCGATTTCCGGCTGGTACCTGATCTCACCCCAAATTTAGTGCACAAATTGCTGAGGCAGCATCTCGATATTCGCGGGTTCAAAGATATCGAGATAATCGAACTAGGCAGCGCGCCCCTGGCTAAGGCACCCGCAACCTCACTAGTGGCGCGAGCAGTAATAGAACCCGCAATGGAAGTTTATGGAATGCCGCCGCTGGTTTACCCGATGGATCCTTCCAGTGGACCGGTGGGCGCTGTTTGCGGAGTTTCCTCTCCACCTACGCCAGTCGCGTCGTTTGGAATCAGTTATGCCGGCTCGAATCCGCATGGCCCGGACGAGAACATACGAGTAGATGATTTTTTGCAGAGCATCAAGTTTATCGGACGGGTGATCAATAGTCTCGGCGAGACAACCAGCGAGATTAGAACAAGAACCAGCGGCATCACCAAGACCAGTGGTATCCGAGAGGGAAAGGCCGCCGCTCACTAGCTCACTAGCCGGCTGCGAATGGCGGAAAGAGTCGAGAGAAGAAGTTGGCCACTGCCCAATCAATCGGAAAAGAGATTGAAAAACTGCGGGAGGAGATTCGGCGGCACGAGGAACTCTATTACCTCAAAGACAACCCCGAAATCTCCGACGCGGAGTATGACAAACTGCTCGAGCGTCTGAAGAAACTCGAAGAGGAGCAGCCGCAACTTATAACTCCTGACAGCCCCACCCAGCGCGTTGGGGGGCGACCAGCCGAGGGTTTTCCCGAAGTCGTCCATCGCCGGTCCATGCTATCCCTCGACAATAGTTACAACATCGAAGAGTTGCGGGCATTCGACCAACGGTGTAGGAGATTGGCGGAAGCCAGGGCCCTGGAGTATGTCGCAGAGCTCAAAATAGACGGCGTGTCGATTTCGCTTCATTATGACGATCAGTTTCTGGCGCGCGGTGTCACTCGCGGCGATGGGCGTATTGGCGAGGAAGTGACTCAGAACGCGCCGGCAACTCGATTCCAGGATCGTTGCTTCGCGCAAACTGGATCTATTTGCCTACGACCTGATCGCTGGCGAACGCAAACCCTTTGCGACGCATTGGGAAGCGCTCAACTGGCTCGAACAGGCAGGCTTCCGCGTCAATCCTCATCGAGAGCTTTGCCCCTCAATAGAAGAGGTAATCGAGTTCTGCAACCGAATGGAAACGCAGCGCGACGATCTTGATTACGAGATCGATGGGCTGGTGGTAAAGGTCAACTCCACGACGTTGCAGGACGAGTTTGGTACGACTCAGAAAGCGCCGCGTTGGGCTGTAGCTTACAAGTATCCGGCGCGGCAGGCGACGACCAGAGTGCTCGCGATCACTGTACAGGTAGGGCGCACGGGCGCGTTAACGCCGGTGGCCAATCTGGAGCCAGTGTTACTGGCCGGAACCACAGTCTCGCGGGCCACGCTGCACAACGCGGATGAGATCAAGCGCCTTGGAGTGCGCACTGGCGATTGGGTACTGATAGAGAAGGGCGGCGAGGTGATTCCGAAGGTCCTGAAGGTAATCGAGTCAAAGCGCACGGGAGATGAAAAGCGGTTTCGCATGCCAAAGAAGTGCCCAGTGTGCGGAGGCGAAATCTCCCGATTGGAAGGCGAGGTAGTCGCTCGTTGTGTGGCGGCGGATTGCGCGGCGCAGCTCATGGGCCGTCTGCTCCACTTTGCGTCTCGTCGGGCCATGCGTATCGAAGGACTGGGCGAGTCGCTCGTCGATCAAATGGTTGAGAAAAAAATAGTGCGCGACGCTGGTGACCTGTACAAACTGACATTGGAAGAGATAGCCGGCCTTGAGCGCATGGCAAAGAAATCAGCGGAAAATCTGCTGACACAAATCGAAGCAAGCAAATCCCGCGATCTTGCTAACCTGATTTATGCGCTGGGCATTCGTCATGTGGGTGACAGGACTGCGGCAATACTCGCCGGGCATTTCGGCTCACTTGAGACGTTAGCAGAAGCGAGCGAGGCCGCCCTCGACGATATTCCTGAAATTAGCTTCACCGTAGCCCAGAGCGTGCGAGGCTGGTTTGACGATGCTGGCAACGTGGATCTCTGCCGGCGTTTGCAAGCCGCCGGTGTGCGCACGAAGATCGAGCAGAGGGATCAAGCGGCGGTAGACGAAAGATTCGCCGGCAAACAGTTTGTCCTCACAGGTACGCTACCGGGGTATACGCGCGATGAGGCGCGGGCCTTAGTTGAAAGTCGTGGCGGCCGCGTTGCGTCCTCGGTCAGTAAGAAAACAGACTACGTTATCGCCGGCGACGAGGCGGGCTCTAAATTAGACAAAGCGACAACGCTGGGAGTTACAGTCCTGGACGAAGCGGCGTTCAAAGGAATGTTAGGGTAAGATGGTCGAACAGCGCTTTCTAGGCTGCAAATTATGACTGACGAGGATGTCTGTCCTACTAATGGAGACAATATGGCAACGTCGGAAGACACTAACAAAAAACTAGAACTGCTTTATACTCTTTTCTGCGACGACGTTCGCCTCGAGGTTGGTAACAAGCTCTCTTTCATGGGCGTGTTTCAGAACATAATGGTCCAGCAATTACCTGTGTCACTGATCAAGTTTGCCGTGGTCAACCACTGGCGCGGCGAAGGCGTTCACCTGTCTGAAGTGCGCATCCTGACGACTGACCGCAAGCACCCGGTAGTAGTCTCTCAGCCTACTCGTTTCGAGATCACGGCTGGAGGTTTTGCCGACAACATCAGTTTCTTCGTTAATGTTACTTTTCCGACGGCCGGGCAGTACTGGGTTCAGACGCTGATTGACTCAAATCTCTTTGACGAGCAGCCGTTGACTGTTTCCGATGGTCGCGAGGCGCAGGCTGAGAGCGCGTCGGAGGCCGTCAACTAGATTCTCTGATTTGATTCCGTCTGCGATTCAGTACTCAATTCCCAGCAGCTTGATTTTGGAATTCAGAGTAGTGGGCTTAATGCCCAGTAGCCTGGCGGCCTTGGCCTGGCATCCGTGGGTTCGATCCAGGGCGAGCCTGATCAACTCAATCTCGAAGCGCTCAACCTCTTTATAGAAGTCGATGCCCTCCGCCATATTGAGACTCCTCAATTGAGCCGACGCTTCGGTAAAGGCTTTGTCGCGTGCAAGGTTTTGGGCCTCATTCAGGAGTGACAAGGCAAGGGTAACCAGCCGCTGGACACGGTCGCGCACGGGATGATCAGCAATTCTCAGCTGCATCGGTATGCTGGAGGATGAAGACGATTCTCGCAATCGTGGTCGACTAGCAGGTTCGACAGCGGCCGCAGGTTCAAGGCTCATGTGATTTCACCTCTTTAAAAT
>JAIVJP010000207.1 GCA_020199975.1 Acidobacteriota bacterium | reverse complement strand
GGTAACGACAGTCCTAGAAACATGATCGGGCACCGGAGGACTTTTTCAATACTGGTCATCGCGCCAATGGTGCCGCCATCGCGAACGAATACTGCGTCCCGCTTGAACGCAAACTTCACCGCTCGCTTTAGTGCGTCCGGCAGTGGACCTTCCACCGAAGTCTGAAAGGCCGGAGCCATCGACTCGAAGTGAATCTGGACATCCGGGTTGTTCGCTTTAACGGCGGCCTTCAGCAACTGCGCAATCTTCCTGGGATCCTGGCCAGGCACAAGCCGGCACGAAGCCTTTACTTCGCCGCGCGGCGGCACAATCGACTTCACTCCGGGCCCCTGGTAGCCGCCCGCTACTCCGTGCACTTCAAATGTTGGCATGCCCCAAATACGTTTCATCACTTCCAAATCATCTTCCGCGCGCATTGACTTGAGTTTGTGAGCCTTCTTAAAAGCTCTCGCAGAAAAGCCTGAGTTGGCCCAATCGCGAAGTTCCTTCCGAGACGGCGGAATAACGTCGTCGTAGAAACCTTTTATCTTCACCCTGCCGGTGATCGGATCATAAAGGTCGCCGACGAGTTTCATCAGTTCGCCGAGCGGGTTTCGCGCGGCGCCGCCCACTTCCCCTGAATGCGCATCGACCGTTCCCGTTTCCAGCACCAGCAGGAATCCCAACAAGCCACGCAGACCAGCAGAATTCGCCGGTCGCTGCCTTGAGACCCAGACAGTGTCGGACACGACCACGGATTGGGTACGCAGATCTGAAGCAGCGTTGGAAATAATCTTTTCGAAATTCGGCGAACCGATCTCTTCTTCAAACTCCCAGAGGAAACGAATGTTGATTGGCACAGCAGCCTCGATCGCGGCACGTGCGCCATACAAAGCCGCCAGGGCGGGCCCTTTGTCGTCAGTCGTGCCACGGCCAAAATAGCTATCGCCTTTTTTGGTCATCACAAACGGTTCCGTTTCCCATGGTTCAGTTTCCTTTGACGCAGGCTGAACGTCGATGTGGTTGTAGACGGTGACGGTGGGTCGGTTTTTATCCTCCCCGAAGACACCATGGACTACTGGATTACCCTTATTGACCGCATAGACGTAGGCCTTGCCGCCAAAACGGCGCAGCGTTTGCACCGTCAGGTCAACGCCTTTGCGGATGTCTTCAGCATGAGCTGGGTCGACAGACACGGTAGGTGTCTCAACAAACTTACGCAGCAGCTCTTCGTATTCTTCCTTATGATTCTCGGCAAACGAGAAAAGCTGATCTCGTTGCAGTTGTTTAGCCATTCTCAATCCTCCCCATAAGTTGAGACGATTACCTACTAAATTGTTGCTATTGGTGCTCCATAGTGCACAACACGAAGCTCTTTTGTCACGAAAAATGAGTCAGATTCTGTGCGTGGGTTCAGTTTGGGTTGGTCAGATCATTCCGGAGGGATCTAAGTTAATAGCCGTGGGCGCGCGTTGCGCGACGCCCACGGATAAGAGAAAAGGAGACTATTAACTTAAATCCCTTCAGGATTCGAAAACACATTGAATCGGATACCTCAAGCTCAAACTAACTCACTACGGTCTCCCTTTCATATCCGGCCCTCCAGGCTGAGGGCAACGTTTCTCGAGCATTGAATCACTAATCGGCTGAAGCTGGACGGCTTTCGAACCGAGAAGCGATTTCCCTTTTCCGACAACACCAGTCCCGGTCGCACGGCGCCGGCGGCCTCGACGGGAGACGGTGAACTTCGCTGGCGGTGGCAGCGTATATTTCAGAGCCTTTGGTTGTTCGTGCTATTCTGGCAACCCGTTTGTGCCGACCAAACGCGGTCAGCCGGGTGAAGATACAAAATTCGTGGAGCGAACAGAACTTAGGAGGGTTGTGTGAGGAGAAGATCTTTTTTGCCTGGCATTTTGTTTCTGGCCATTGCCCTGTCACTCCCCGTAATCATCTTTGCCCAGCAAAACCCCTCGGCTCGACGCAATAATCCCGAGCGTCCGGCACCGGGCGTCAACACCCCCACAAACAAATCAGTCGTCTCACCTACGATGATTAGAACTGACCTCGATGAGGCTCTTTCCGTAATTCAGGCTAATTACATTGACGGAAAGAGACTGGATTACAACTCCATCTTCAAGTCATCCATCAACGGCATGCTGAACGTGCTCGATCCGCATTCCACCTATTTCGATCCGGTTGAGTACGCTTCGTTCAGGACCGAACAACGCTCGGAGTATTTCGGCATAGGAGCGACCATCGGCGATCTCCGTCAGGGCGATCTAGTCAACACCTACATTCGCGCCACATTTGAAGACGCACCCGCCGCCCGCGCCGGGCTGCGCTTCGGTGACCGGATTCT
>JAIVJP010000206.1 GCA_020199975.1 Acidobacteriota bacterium | reverse complement strand
ACCGGACAAGGTGCGCTCGACGGTGGCTAAGCGCGACAGCATCTTTCAGGACGACTACGTCGGCTTTTATCTCGACACGTTCAATGATAAGCGCAAGGCGTTTGAGATGTTTTTCAATCCGCTGGGCATCCAGGGTGATGGCGTTCTCACGGAAGGAAGTGGCGAGGATTTCAGTGTAGACGTCCTGATGGAGTCGAAGGGCGTCGTCAACGATGCTGGGTTTGTAGTTGAGATTGCCATCCCTTTCAAGTCGATCCGCTACGAGGCCGGCAAAGGGAAGTTTTGGGGGGCCCACTTCTTCCGGCGCATTCAGCGGTTCAACCGAGAACTGAGCTCGTGGATGCCTTTTTCCCGTAGCATAGACAGCAACCTCAGCCAGGCAGGCCACCTGGGCGGACTGGAGGGAATTTCCTCGGAGCGAACTATTGAATTGATCCCCAGTCTGACCCTCTCAGAGAGCGGAAAATTCGTGCGCTCATTTGGGCCGTTGCCGCTAGGAACGGTCGATCCCGGGCGCATCGTTAATGAACCGATAAAATTCGACCCAGGTCTGACGGCAAAATTTACTCCGAGTTCAGCACTCACGCTCGACCTCGCCATCAATCCGGATTTCGCGCAAGTGGAGGCGGATCAACTCGTGGTTACCGCGAATCAGCGTTTCCCGATTTTCTTCGCCGAGAAGCGTCCCTTCTTTCTGGAAGGTATAGACATCTTCCGTACGCCGATCACGGCAGTGCATACGCGGGCGATCGTAGACCCCGACGTGGCCGTCAAGCTCTCAGGTAAGAAAGGACGAAACACTTTCGGTCTGATGGTGGCGAGCGATAACGGACCTGGGACTTTTGGGGGAGACGAGCGCCTGAATCCCGGAAATTTCCGGTTCCTGGATAAAAACGCGCAAATTGGCGTACTCCGACTTAAACGGGATATTGGCAAAGAGAATTCGATCGGCATGATTGCCACGACCTATAACTTCATCGAGAAGCACAACGACCTCTTAGGCGTCGATGGACGTTTCAGGCTCGACAAACAGACTACCTTCACTTTCCAGGCCCTCGGCACGACGTCCAGGAACAATTTCTTCAACGCAAATGAAGGGGTTAACCGTTACCGAACCGGCAACGGCTTGGGCTACACGACCGCCTATAACGTGTCTGGCCGCAACTGGGGCTGGGAACTCTACGCCGAAGGATTTACTCGCGACTACCGCGCCGACGTAGGATTCTTTCAGCGCACCAACTCAAACTTTAATAGTTTCTTTCTTCGCTACAACTCCGATCCCCAACCAAAGAAGAAGCTGATTTCCTCTCATCTGCACCAGTTTACCCATTTTGATTACGACTGGCAGGGGCGCTTATATGCCTACGAGACGGAGTTCGTTTTCGAACTGTCACTGCCGCGCAGCACCTTTTTTGGAGCCTTTTACGAGCCGGCTTACGAGCGACTGTTTGATCACGAGTTTGGAGCGACCCGGCAGGCTCGCCCCTGCAATCCGTTTGCAGTAGCCGATAAATGCACCTTCTACGGAGAGGACACTGAGCGCTCGTCAAGGAAGCACCACTTCTCTGTTTTTGGTAGGTCGAACTACAGCAAGAAGGTGCAATTCAACGGCCAGGTGACATACCGGCTCGGACACTTTGATTTGGACTTTGGCAACGGACGGAAGTATCCGCGCGTCAGCCCGGCTGCTCTGCTGCTGGGACAGAACGCCCCACTTGATCCGGGCCGCGGTAATCTGTTGCAGATAAACGGCAGCATCACTTACCAGCCAACCAACGAATTGCGCATGCAGTTCAATTTAGTCAAGCAGCGCCTGGTGAGGAACGACACCGGACGGACTGCGTTTGATATTAACATTCTCACTTTCCGCGGCACGTACCAGTTTACAAAGGCAACCTTTGCGCGCGCGATTGTTGACTACAACACACTCAGCCAACGGGCACGCTCACAGTTTCTCGCCGGTTGGACACCGAGCCCGGGCACGTCGTTCTATGTGGGCTACAACGATGACATGAACTTCAACGAGGTCCATCCGTTCACTAGGGAGATCCTTCCCGGGTTTCGTCGCAACAGCAGGACGTTTTTCATCAAGATGTCTTACCTGATACGGAAGAGTTTTGGTTCGTAGCATGTCGAGTCCCGGCCCGGCAGCCCTTTAGTATCGACCTTACAGCAAACCACTCAAGCTCTTCACTGGGACCGCAGGCGTCCCGCCTGCCGCAAGGCGCGCGCCGCGTCTAGATTACGCGTGCCCGTATGATCAACACGCACCTGGCGGTGCTTGGGAAAGCGGGACGCCTGCGGTCCCCAGTGAAGAGCTTGAGGGGCCAGATGGCAGTCCGCTAC
>JAIVJP010000205.1 GCA_020199975.1 Acidobacteriota bacterium | reverse complement strand
CTCCTCTTCATCCTACAGCACAGTCTAGCTAAAGAGTGAAGGATAGGCCAGATGAGCAATCCAACGCCCGCCATTAGCCGCCGCGCACACAACCCTGATTAGCGGCAAGCTCGCGCATGAAAGCAAAAACTACCGCGTACCACATAATTAATCCCTCTCCGGTCCTTCAAGCTGGCCTGCTTAAAAATGCTGTTCAGGGTTCCTCGCGGAACATCAATACTGGGCTTCCCTGAAACAGTTGTGTGCCAACTCAGCCGAACACCGAGGTACCCACACGCACGGCGACATCATAGGGGAGGCGAAACACTTAGGAATCAGCATTGATCAGAACGAGCCAAACCTGTGAGAAACACTCTTTTTCAGACTGGCAGTCATGCAGTCGGGAGTTCGATCCCTCCTCAGCTCAACCAATATTTGCAACAAGTTACAGGGTTGCTGAGCCCGACTCTCATAGAGGTGATGTGCTGAGGCGAACCAGCTTGGCCTTATCATCGCGTTTAACTATCTTCCCTGCCATGTACTTCTTTGTTTCTTAGAAAGAAACAGTGGGTCACTAAAATCATATAACACATTAGGACGAACCGGCTTGCCGTCGACGGTCATGGTTTGAATTCTGAAGTTATCAACGAGTTTGAGTTTCCAGCCCCACGCTGTCTTTGTCCAGGTTTCTCGCTGCAAGACACTAATAATAATGGTGTGAGTTTTGCCATCTCTTAATTTTTGTTTTCGAGAGAAATCTTGCCGGGCGTCAACAATGGCTTGATCTCCTCTAACCGTCAACTTCTCGATTGTGAAGTTCATATTGCTGACCGACACAAACTTTTTCATCCCTCGCCTGACATCATCTCTTATCTGCTCATAGTTTAGCGTTTTCCCATTGGGCAGCACGGTGGAATAGTAAGGTGCAAAGAATTCCATTACAGCCTTAAAATCCTTGTTTCTTATGGCCCGGGCTCGTCTGTCATACAAGTTTTCAAATGTCCTTCGCTCGGGCCGTAACGTCTCTTTTATTTTCAGTGCGCTGCCTTCGCTCTTAACCTTTAGCGGCCTGGCTTGCGCTACGAGTGTGTTGTATGTTCGTGCGCTGCGCTTTACTTCTCTCTTACCGGTCTTCGTTAGCGCGGCGAGTGAGGGACTCTCTGTGAAGACAGATTCATGGCTAGACTTAGAAACGTCAACGGTTTTCGGCGATGACGATTGGGACGGCGTAAAGTGGTCCGAAGTGCCCTGGTGCTCTTCCGGGAGTGGGGCATTAGTTGTTGGGGGCTGAGTTGAAGTCTCAAATGTGACTGATCGTTCCGGAGGAGTGCGCTGCGAGGCTACCCATCTGGCGAGCAATGAGGTTATGAGTATGCCCAAACTGAGAGCAAGAAAATAGATAGCAGAATTAGGCAATCTTCGGCGAGGTGGATTTGTGCGGCGTCTATCCATAACCCGACTGGTGGGTGGCGCAGAGTTCTGGTCACCTATATTTGCTTTAGATGAAGAGACCATCGCAGGTAAACATTCTTGTGCCCGACTGAATGTCGCCTCGGCTTCTGCACGCTGCTGCGCTTTTTCCGCCTGTTTACGCGTAGCCTTCTCTACTGCTGTTCCACTAACCCTCTTGGCTTGTTCGCGCTCCAAGGCGTTGGCGCGCAATCGCGCTCCTTCTTCGGCACGTAAGCGCGCGACCTCTTCCGCAGCTTTTCGCCGCGCAGCCTCTTCAGCGCGGAGGCGTGCTTCTTCTTCCGCAGCTTTTCGCCGCGCAGCCTCTTCAGCGCGGAGGCGTGCTTCTTCTTCCGCAGCTTTTCGTCGCGCAGCCTCTTCAGCGCGGAGGCGTACTTCTTCTTCCGCTTGCTTCCGAACCTCCTCCTGAACCCCTAGCCGCGCAGCCTCTTCTGCCTTTCGGCGCATTGCAGCTTGTTCTTCTGCAAATTTGCGCGCGGCGGCAGCTTTTGCACGCTTGCGTGCTTCCTCGGCGCGGCGTTGAGTCTCTTCAAGGTCGCGTGCTAAACGCCTGGCCTCCTCGTCAGCTTTTCTACGCGCTTCTGCTTCGGCGCGTTGGATGGAAGCTTTCTCCTGGCTCTCTCGCGCCGCTGTTTCTTCTTCTGCTGAACTGATATCTCCTGTGATAATTGGCTGCGCGGTTTGCGCTGCCTCAACACCCAGCGTTTCCTGTGCGATGGCGGAAGCTTCCGGAGCAGGCGCTGTTGCAGGGGCCACCGGCGACTCTTCCTTGACGGCTACGCCACGGACTCCGGGCGCGGCTCGTCGAAACTGTTGCATCAAGTGCTCGAGTATAGGTTGCTTAAATGCGACCGCAATGCCACACCTACCGTCAGGCTGCGGCTTTGCGCGAAGCACCAC
>JAIVJP010000204.1 GCA_020199975.1 Acidobacteriota bacterium | reverse complement strand
CGGCAAACACGGTGATATTGTCGCTGCCGGCGTTGACCGCATATAGGAAACGATTGTCTGGACTGAGCCTCAACCCTCCCTGCGTATCCAGGTCCGTCCCAATTCCAAGCCCACGCGTGCGGACACTATTATTGAGCCTGTTTAAGGTGCCGTCGTTCGCACGGCGGTAGACTACTATCTCATTAACAGCGGTCACATTGGTCATTGCGAACACTGCACCAGCGCGGTTTCTCTGCGCTCTTGCGTTATTCGTTTGCGCGAACGCCGCCGAGCCGAATGCGAGAACCGCCACCGCAAATATCGCCAATGCTCGCGGCAAATTTGACGTGGTATTATTTTTTGTATTTTTTTTCATTGTCCTTCCCTCTCTCCTAATTGTTCTTTTTCATTTCCTTGCCATCCGTCATCACTTCTTTGTCCGCGTCGCCTTGTTCCGAGTTTGACACTTGAAACAAGAAGCCCTTCATATATTCCATATGTTTCATCTCGCGGATTGCTTCGGCATAGAAATTACGCGCATCTTTGACGCTTCGCTTATCGGTTGCTATCTCATTAGCGAGATTCAACGCCAGAAAGTTCGCCTCTTCCTTGTCGCAGCGCGCAGCGATCTCGCCCTTCGTGCGTTCGACGACCACGCTCCCGTCGTACTCAGCCAGTTCGTCGAACTTGTCGGACGGCACGCGGAAGCTGATTGTTTGTTTAAGCATGTCGGGGTGCGGCTTCGGGAAGCTGTGCGGGACTTCCTCGTTGACTAATTCGGTTCGTTTCCACGGCCCGTTGTTGTGCCACACAAGCCGCATCGCCGTCGCTTCATTCGGCTGCCCGTACTTGGCGATGATCGTGCGCGCGACTTCCTGCGGCTTGCTCTTCCAGCCTGCGATGATCCCCTCGACCGTCGCTTTGTCGGCCGTCATCATTCCACCCATGTTCTGATTGCTCTGGCTCGACGCGATTCCGCCGACGGTTAAAATCACCAGAGCAAGTATTAGCGTACGCACTAAGCTTTTCATTGTTGTTACTCCCTTACTGTTGACATAAACTTCTGCGCGTTGGTTGAAGCAGTCCGTATTGCTACACGTTCCCTCACTTCTCCAATCCGCGCTGCCAAACGCCGGCCCTAATCGGAGCCGCAACCGGCATCGGTTCGGCCTTCGCCCGTCGTGAGTCGTTCTTATGTTTGGCATCTAATGCGAGGGTAAGAGTAATCGAGCCATGTAAAGTCAGAATAAGGATGGTGTAAAGATTCGGTAAAGATTTGCGATTGGGTTACTGTTCAGGTGGCAGACTTATAGATTAACCTTTTTACCTCAGACACTCACTTTGTTTGATAAACCGGGCGGGACGGGCCCTAGCAGCGGAGGGCGGGCATGATGCTCTTCTCGGCGAACACGCTTCTGATAGTTTTTATCACACCGTGATCTTGCTTCTTCATTGTCGAGACATAACTCGTCAGGCAACAAAACCCTTCCACACCTTTGTCTGTGCGGAAGTAGCCACTGGTCTTCTGCTTCACTCCCTCTCAAGTGCCCATGCAGCGAACCTCTAGGCTTATAATGAGTAACCTTTTAGCCAACTCAGACTCTTTCAACTATCTGTCAAGTAGGCTGTAAGTCCAGGGACATCAACCACGAGCGGGCGGTTACGCTCATACCGCACGAGCCCCCGCCGGCGTAGTTTACCCATCGTCACGGAGACATGCGACCTGTTCATCGCGGCCATCTTCGCCAGTTCTTCATGACCGACATGAAGTGTCACTTGATTCGTCCCTTCCGTGTGTTGCTGACCGGGCGGTGCCGCGAGTTGGAGCAAGAGCCGTCCCAGCCGTTCTTCCGCCCCCCGGTGCGCGAGCACCCCCACGCGAAGGCTCATTTCGCTGAGCCGCTCGCAGAGGGTGAAGGTAAAGTCCATTAGCGCATTCGTGCTCTTCTGTAGGTAGCTTACAAAGTCGCGATGCTTGACCTCATGAACTTCGCTCTCGACGACTGCCCGCGCCGTCGTGTGCCGCAACCCCTTTTCCTGCGAATAGAAACATAACTCCCCGAACGGTTCGCCCTTTTCGATCACCTGCATGATGACCTCGTTACCCTCAGAGTCACCCGACATCACCACGATTTGACCGCGGCGAAGAAAGTAAATGCGGTCTGCGCGGTCGTCCGGTCGCCATATATCTGCGCCCTTGCGGTATAGCCTCACTCGACCCAATGAGTCGTCCTTTGGCAGATGTTCAAGAGTCAGCCCTGTCAAACCCTGACAGCATAAGTGGCTCGAGAATCGTTGGAGATCTCTATTCGCCATACTCAGCTCCTATTAGCAACGAAGCTAATAGTAACCACAAGAGCGATAAATGTAACGT
>JAIVJP010000482.1 GCA_020199975.1 Acidobacteriota bacterium | reverse complement strand
GCTTCAAGTTGAAGGCCGTTGGCATCGAGCTTGATGCTGGAAGTGGCTCCCGCAAAGTTAAGCTCCCGTACACGCGCGGGCAAAACATTTTCGTATCTTTCGCTGCGCCTGGTGATCAGCAGATGCTCAGGACGGATGGCGAGAAGGCAGGGCTTGTTCATTGGTGTCAACTCGTCATGCGGTATGGGCAGACGCAGCATGTGGTCTCCCTGAAGGGTTTTGAATTCACCAAGGGTTGATTTGCTTGAGCTGAGGCGCATCACTGGGATTAGATTGTTGCGTCCGAGGAAGCGAGCCACCGAAATCTGGGCCGGATGTTCGTAAAGCTCGCGGGGTTTGCCCGTCTGCAGGATACGACCTCCCATCATTACACTGATACGATCGCATAGCGCGAAGGCTTCCTCCTGATCGTGAGTCACGTAAACAGCAGTAAGCCCCAGGCGGTTTACCAACTCCCGCAACTCGCCACGGGTTTCCTCGCGCAAGGCCACGTCGAGGTTGGAGAGGGGTTCGTCAAAAAGCAATAGTGCCGGCTCGATAGCAATTGCGCGCGCAATGGCAACCCGCTGTTGCTGCCCCCCGGAGAGTTCGTCGACTCTTCGTTTCTCGTAATGGGGAAGCTGTACGAGTTCGAGGGCGCTGGTGACGCGTTCAGCGATTTCCGTTTTGGGTTTGTGCCGGGCCCGTAAGCCGAAGGCTACGTTCTCGAAAACGTTCAGGTGAGGGAAGAGCGCATAGTTTTGAAAGACCATGCCGAAGCCGCGACGCTCCGGCGAGAGATTAGTAATGTCCTGGCCGTCAAACTCGATGGTTCCCGAATCAGGTTTTTCCAGCCCGGCGATCATGCGAAGCGTAGTGGTCTTGCCACAGCCTGATGGACCAAGGAGGCCAAAAAATTCGCCCCGCTCAACATTGAGAGATACATTGGCGACAGCGGGCGTTGAATCGAAACGCTTGGAAACGTTCTTGAGCGAAAGGAGCGACATTCTGTTCTAATCTCTGCTTGAACATGCCTGAAAGGCATGAAGTTAATAGCCGGGGGCAAGCCCAGGGCAACGCCCGGGCAACGCCCCCGTTAGCCTGAAGCTGGGTCACGACCCTGAAAAGGGTCGCACCTCTGCGGAAAACCAAAATACCCTGGCAGAGAACGTTAAAGGGTTCGTTCATCCATCCGGGCAGCTGCGATCGATCGATGTCAGTGCGAACGGGAATACGATAGTAGGTACGTGCGGCTTGAACCAGATTCTCCGGGGTGGTCGCAAACTCGTAGAATCGCTGCGCCTCTGCTTCGTTTGGAGCCCCCCGCACGATAGCGATTCCATCAGAGATTACTGGTGTGCCGCTCGCAGGAATTACATAAGCGAGAGGAAACCGTCTCTGCTCTTTGTATATCCATACGTCCGGCAGATTCCACAGGCTAATAAGTCCTTCACGGCGAGCCAGCTTCTGCATTAACAACGTGCCGTCCGCCGTGTATTCATGAACGTTGGCATCGAGCCGGCGCAGCCAATCATAACCCTTCTCGGGTGAACCGGTGTCCTTATGAAAACGCCAGATCATGGCGCCAAAGATGGCCCTCATGGAATCCGAGGGATTCGGATTGCGAATCAAAACCTTTTCATGCCACTTGGGATTCAGAACGTCGTCCCAATCGCGGGGAGCATCCTCCGGCCGCACAGCCTCGTTGTTGTAAACGATCACTTCCGGCGTTTCATATATTCCGTACCAGCGATCCTGCGGGTCATGGCTTGAGGCCGCCACTCTGTCCGACCAGGTGGGACGATATGACGCCAGGAGGTTCTCGTCAGCGGCCGTCTGAAATGTGGTGTGGGCAGCTCCCCACCAGAGATCTGCCTGAGGCCGGTTGCGCTCGGCACGCACACGCTCCAGGATTTCGCGCGAACCCATATCGAGAAACTGGACGTCAGTATTCGGATGCTGTTGCTTGTAGCGAGCGATGAAATCGCGCAACTGGGCCTGCCCGTGTGGGGTGTAGATCAGAAGCTTGCTTGCGGCCGGGGCGCTGGAACGGTTGCAGGAGACCACTGCAACTAAAAGAATGAGTAGGGTCAGTGCCAGGGCAGTCTTTAGCGACATCTATACTTCCGCGACGAATAAGAGTGACGTTCTGGAAACGCCCATGCTAGCACACAACTATTTCCGGCAATATCTCATCTGTTAGGAGGTTGCGAAGCTCCCAAGTTGCACCGGCTTTGGTCTGTGATAGATTCCCAATGGAACGCGGTTAGGTTGACAAATTCATGACGGCATCAGCAAAAAGAAGAATTGTGAGGGCCGGAGGGTGGGGACTGGTCAAACGGCTAATTAAACCCATCCCGATTATCGGTTCTATCTTTGCCTTAGGACTTGCCGGCTACGAAATCAAGAAGAAGGGTCTGCTGCCGGGAGCCGTTCATGTAGGTCTGGATGTAACGCCGGTTGTGGGTACCGCTAAGAATGTCATTGAAATCTTCACCGGGGACTGGATTCCCGATAAGCCATCCGGGAATTCCGCAGCCACCAACCCTCCGCAACTAAAAGCTGCCGGAAGTTAAGATCAAATCCAACCAGAGTTGTAAGGGGCAAAGTCGCACGGAGAGCAACTGTGTCTAACGTTTTCCTGTGGCTTCTTCCAACTCAGGGGAGTGAAGCAGTCTTTTCTTGAATTTCCCGATGCTCGAGTGATCGTGAGCATAACTGACAATCCTGTACACGCCACGAGCTATGTTGCCGCCGCCCACGTTGCAAATGATGGTTCCATTAGCCGCGGCAAATCCCTTGGTATGTTCCTCAAGCCAATCGTGATTCTCGATAGTCGTCTCGATCCTACAATCGGCAGGTATTTCTATTCCCATCTTCGCCAAAAGTTTTCTCGGGCTCTTTAGTTGGGAGAGGTATTCTTTGGGTGTGCACTCCCAGAAATGTACGTGAAAGGGTTCGTCCCGGAGAATTTTCGAACGGGCTGAGAGGTCTACGATCTTACTGGGCATGACTAATCCTCCTTACTGGTGAAGCTAAGAGCGGCGCGAAGCGGTTGAACGAATAACAGTGGCCCACTCGATGCGTGAGAAAGCAGCCGCAGGGAGTAGAGCCAGTCAGTGACGAGGACGCGGAATAGTAAATCTTAAGTGGTGAATAGTAAATAGACACACAAATGTAATCAGACCTCTGGCATTTTCTCCCATCCAGGCAGTGACAAAGGGGACTAATGATAACCAGAACAATAAGTGAAGGTTGGCCCAAAGAGCGCCACCACCCACGTGTTGGACCGCATGGAGCAGGTGACGATGGTTGCTCCAGTAGATGCCCAGAAATATAAAACTAAGTACGTAGCTCAAGAACACGGGAACCTGGGGCAAGAGCGCGGCGGGGCTGGAGTCATGCGGCACTCGGAGTTCAAGCACCATGATGGTGATGATGATCGCAATCACACCATCGCTGAATGTTTCCATTCTTGCCTTAGTCATTGGGTACTATGTTTTCGAGTTAATCTCCCGACATTCAACAAGCCAGAGC
>JAIVJP010000203.1 GCA_020199975.1 Acidobacteriota bacterium | reverse complement strand
GATTTCCGGGCGGAATTTGCGGAGGCAGCAACTATAACGAGTTCAAACCAGGGATGATCTGTAAGGAGCCGGGTTAGGTGCTGGCCCACCATCCCGGTTGCACCCAGCACAGCAACCTTCAACTTTCCGCCTGAGAGTCGTGCACCCCCGGCCTCAGGACGAGCGATCTCTTCCGCTTGCGTTATGTGCATTACCTCGTTCTCCGGCGGTATGAAGTTGAACCGTCAGGTCCAACCGTCGCCTGCGCGACTACCATCCATCATAAGACGATCCAGTAGTTAGGCAGTCCGCTAATCTTTGAGCATTTAAGTCTGAGAATGCTCCCTGACGGCAGAAGCATTCCCAAGGCTCCTGCAGCTCCAAGAACTACTAATCACGCCGCATGAGAGGATTTCGCGGAATTAGCAAACTACCTAACGCTAGCGTTTAGTGACTTTACATGGGTAAACGCGTATCGTCTGTTTATGCGGACAATTCCAAAAGAGGAGATAGTTCGTCGGATTCGCACCGAAAACCCATGGTGGGAAGGGGAACACAAAAGAAGCGACGATCATCGGAGAATGAAGCCTCGCGCCTACTTTGATCTCCTTGTTCCTGCGTAAGATCACCTCCTACGAATCTTGCGGAGCTTCGCGGCAGTTGGCGTTGGCTGAGGGCGCGAGTACCCCATCAGGATTGTCCTCCTGACGGGGGTTCGGCTCGCTCTTAACCGGTACTCCCAACTGGGAGTAAATTGGAGGCGTTCTCAAATGTAAGGCTCACTTGCACTCTTGATGACACACTGTCAAGGTGGCGGGTGCCGGCTTATGTGCTGCACACCCACCCCTCACATGCGACATCCGCCAGCGCCTGAAGCCGACCGTCAACCTCTCACGCGCTTCGGTGTGGGTGTCGTTCCTGGAACAGACAGGCTAGTTGATCGTGCTCATTGCTGAGGCAGTGTCATGTTCTGCGAGGCGACCACCTGCCACTTCCCGCCCCGCTTCACGAAGACGTGCAGGCTGCGGTAACGCTCGGAGAAGGCTTTGCCCTCGCGCTGGCCCGTCCGCACGCCGTCGTGCGTCATCACGGCCGTGTCCCCGAACACCCGGACGCTGTAATTATCGGCGGTGTTGGAGTCGAGCTTAGAGGTGCCGGACTTCAAGTCGGCGATGGCCTCCGCCTTGGTGACCGTCTTGCCGAGGGCGTTGGTGGCGCTGTAGTCGTCGGCCAGGACGCGCTCCAGGATGGAGGCGTCACCGCGGACGCCGGCCTGCGTCCACATCCGATCGAGTTCGGTCAACTCTTGTTCGGCGTTGCCGAGAGCCACCTTCACACCTGCCGGCTGACTGGTGGCGGCCTTCGCGTCCTCTTTGGCTTTGCGCTCCGCCTCTTTCGCCGCCCTGGCGTCTTGCTTGGCCTTGTCGTTGGCGGCCTTCGCGTCCTGCTTCTCCCGCTCCTTCCGCTCGCGCTCGGCCTGCTTCGCGTCCGGGGCCGCGGGCTGCGCCGGGGTCGGCTCCTGCGCGGACGCGGAGGTCGCGCACAGGCACAGCGCGGCGATGATAAGAAGTTTTCTCATGGTCGTTTCCTTTCGAGAGGTGGATTGGTGGGGGAATTTTTATCCCAATTCAGGTGGCGAGTCAATGACCCGAACTGCCTCATTAAAAAAGTACCCGAAATGGGTATCGTTGCCTCAAATAAAAAAGCACTCGAAATAGAAGAGACTTACTCCCGACGCCAGCGGGCGCACAGAGGGGTAAGGATGAGGCTAACGATGCAAGAGCGGCGAGCGGCGGTTGCTTCATAACATCAATCTTTAGATTGTGGCTGTTGGTTTTTCGCTCCAGAACTTTGCCGCCTAAGAAAACGCAACCTAGGTTGATGAACTCTAAACTTCTTATCGCTTCAAGTCCGCAGTCCAGTTCAACACAACGCTGATGGGTGAAGGCTTTTCTTCCTCAACTTGCGTTATGATGAGAAACCGTTGGCCGTCGGCGGTGACGTCGTAGCCACGCCTGAAAGTCGCCCCGGCGATGCGCGTCTCGAAAAGTTCTTGAGGGACATTGACCTCGAAGGTGGAACTGGCTTTCACATCCACCGCCATCAGCTTTCTGCCCGGAGCGATGTAAAATAGTTCTTTCCCGTCTCCCCGCCAGAGCGGGTGATGCCCTCCGTCAGTGGAGACCTTCCATTTGCCGCCGGATGCGGGGAAGCTCTGTACATAGACCTCAAACTTCCCGGATTCGTCCGACGCGTAAGCGATCCATTTCCCGTCGGGAGATAGTTTGGCCGACAGTTCATTAAACTCCGTCTGAAGAAGAGGAAACGGCTTCCCATCCCCAAAGAGCGGCAACACCCAGACGTCAAGTTTTTGTTTCAGGTCGCGCTC
>JAIVJP010000291.1 GCA_020199975.1 Acidobacteriota bacterium | reverse complement strand
TGCTTATACTCCACAGCGAAAAGGATGAGAACGTGTCTGTCAGCCAAGCTATCCTATTGCGAGACGAGTTGACGAGATTGAAGAAAGATTTTGAGATCAAATTGTCGCCTACAGGAAGACACGGGTTCCTCGACGGTGATTTCGTTTCGAATGTAGTTGAGTTTTTCAATCGCAGGCTCAAAGGTCGGCGCCAGATAGATTTCGAGCCCGCGAAGCGCGGCGAAAGCACAAAGCCTGGGGCGTGAGCCCCAGGAAAATCGCAATCCACACTTAGCCCGCCAAGCGGGCGGCAGCTGCAAAAAGTAAAGACAGTTTGATGAACTAATGGACGAATAAGAGGATTGATCCGCTGTCGCCCGCTTGCGGGCTTTAAAAATTCTTCGCCGCGCTAACCTAGGGTTCCGCTTCGCTTCACCCTAGGCTTTATGCTTCCGCCGCGCTTCGCGGGCTCTAAATCCAAACGCGGCAGTTTTCATTCTACGCAAAAGCTTTACAATAGCCGGCTATGCACACCATTAAGGTACGCTCGCACGCGCGTGAAGAGCTGGTTGAGTTTACGGACCAAGTACGAGAGCTACTGAAAGAATCGGGCGCGCGTGAAGGCGTAGTCGTGCTTTATGTGCAACACACAACTGCCGGCCTCACTGTGAACGAAAACGCTGACCCGGACGTGCCGCGAGACATGTTGCATGCACTTAGGACTCTCATTCCCCAACATGGCATGGGTTTTCGTCACGGAGAGGAAAATTCAGACGCGCATATCAAAGCGAGCCTGGTGGGCTCTTCAGTCACGGTGCCGTTCAAGGATGGTAAGCTGCTGCTCGGTCGCTGGCAGGGAGTCTTTCTCTGCGAATTTGACGGTGGGCGCGAGCGGCAGGTGATCATGATGCTGCGATGAAATTCGAGTCAGATTTAGCCGCGGATCTACGCGGATGAACGCGGATCTGAAAAAGGGACGAATCAATGCCTTGAGTGTGTTGTTGGGCTTGTTTTGGTTTTCGCTCTGATCCGCGTTCATCCGCGTGTATTCGCGGCTAAATGATTCTGTTTGAATGCCTAAGACTTACGATCAGTTTGCGCCGCAGTATGACGCGGTAATGCGTCCGCTCGAGCGCTGGTTTCTAACTCGTCTGCGCACGCAGACCTTCAATTTGCTGCCCCGCAACGCTCGCGTTCTCGAGCTCGGAGCTGGCACGGGCCGCAACTTTGTTTTCTATCCGGCCGAGACAAATGGGGTGGCCAGCGAACCCAGCCGTGAGATGCTCAAGATTGCCAAAGACAGGAAACGTCCGGCGGCCGTGACGCTGGTTCAGAGCCAGGCAGAAGAGCTCCCTTTTAAGAGTGCGGTATTTGACGCAGCGTTCGCCACGCTCGTGTTTTGCTCAGTCAGTTCACCCGCGAAGACTTTTGCGGAGTTGCGTCGTGTGGTTAGATCAGGCGGAACAATCGTGCTGCTTGAACATGTGCGGCCTGGGGGATTGCTGGGTCCGATTTTTGATCTGATTAATCTGGCTACCGTGCCTCTGTTTGAAGATCACTTCAACCGGCGGACGGCGGCTGACGCGCGAGCGGCGGGTCTGAAGGTGGTGGGGGTTGAAAAGAGACTGTTGGGTGCTATCAATTTGATCGCCTGTCGGGTTTAGAAACGATTATGAAGAAACTCTGATGAATCTCTTCTACTGCTTCATCTGCTCGCGCAAGTTCAAGTTCCGGATCAATCGGTGAAGATAGTTGGGATGAACACCCAGAAGCTTGGCGGCTTCGGTGTAGCTACCCTTTGCCTGGTCCATGGCACTCAGAATGATCTGTTTCTTTGTTTGGGTAACGGCTTCATGATACCTGGGCGCCGGGATGGTGGTTGCGGCAGCTTCGCTTTCCAAAATGGCTTCGGGCAGGTCTTCCGGCAGGATATGGTCAGTTGCGCCCAGCACCACTGCGCGCTCAATTGCGTTTTCCAGCTCACGAACGTTGCCGGGCCATTCGTAACTGAGGAGCCGAGCTTGTGCTTCAGGAGATACTCCCAAAATTTTGCGGTTACATTTTTCGCCGTGCTTCGAGGCGAAATAGTTTGCCAAAAGCGAAATATCCTCCGGCCTCTGTCGCAGCGGCGGCATTGCCAGTTCCACTACATTGAGACGGTAGAAGAGGTCCCGACGAAAAGTCCCGGCGGCAATGGCTTGTTCCAGATCTTTGTTGGTGGCCGCTACGAGTCGGATGTCCACCTTGATCGTCCGGGTGCCGCCCACACGTTCAAATTCACGTTCCTGGAGCACGCGCAGGAGCTTCACCTGGAGCGCCGGTGAGAGTTCGCCAATCTCATCGAGAAACACCGTGCCACCGTCCGCAACTTCCAAACGACCCTTTTTCATCGCTATGGCGCCGGTGAACGCACCTTTCTCGTGCCCAAAGAGTTCGCTCTCAAGCAAAGTCTCAGCCAGCGCCGCACAGTTAACAGCCATGAACGGCAGCTTGGCACGCTTGCTGTTCTGATGAATGGCTCGCGCCGCCAGTTCTTTTCCGGTTCCGCTTTCACCGGAGATCAGCACCGTCGAATCCCTAGGGGCAATTTTCGAGATGAACTGGTAAACCTGTTTCATGGAAGGGCTCTCGCCCACCATGTTGTGGTCGATATTGACGTCGGCGAGCAGTCGTTCGTTTTCGCTTTGAAGCCATTCGATGTGGCGCGCGTTTTCAATGGCGACTGCCGAGATGGCGGCAATAGCGGAGACCAGTTGCAGGTGATCCTGATCGAAATGAACGTCCGGCGCATTCGTATCGAGGTAGATGACGCCCTGCGGTCGCTCGAGCATGATAAGCGGCACGCACATGAGCGAGCTGGGCCGAGATTGGTTGAGACTGTCGGAGCCAAATCCCTGCTTCGCTGGAGCATCGCTTACTACTGGAGCATCGCTGATTAAAAGCGCGGTCTTCTCCCGCAGCACCTGTTGAGCGATCGTGCGGCTAACTTTGATTGCCTCATCAGGTCCGCGAGCCCGATCCAGGCCAAACACTGCAGCATCCTCCAACCCGTTTCCATGACTGAGCAGAATGGCGCCGCGCTCGGCAGGCACGACTTCGAAAAGGAGTTCGAGCAAGGTCTTCTGCAACTCTTCAAGACCACGGATGGCGTTGACAGTGGTGCTGACCTTCATCAGAGCGCTCAAATCCCGGGCCATCAAGTAAACCGCATCGTTGAATTTGACCTGGATCGTCGAACCGCTGAGTTGACGATCCTCAAACTGAACCTCACTCGATTTTGATGCCGGGGACGCTTCACCGTCATGCAGCAGAAAGAGAAACTGCGAGTCGCCTATGCGAACGCGATCTCCGTGCGCAAGCGGGCGTCGCTTCACGGGAACGTCGTTGATAAACGTTCCGTTGAGGCTCTCGAGGTCGGCTATCACAAACTGCCCACCCTCTTTCTCGACCTGAGAATGACGTCGTGACACGGACGGATCTGCGATGCAGAGGTTGGCGGCGGTTTCCCGACCAATCAAGACCGGAGCTTCGGTGAGCTGAAAAACGGCGCCTTTGAGTTTGCCGGCAATAGCTGCGAGTCGTGGGTTCATGTTCAGAGATGTTCCGGGGACTGCGTGTGGCAAGTGTACGCGCCTAAATATGTCGCGGGCAACCGATCCCCTCAATAGCGCCCGGGGGCGCGGCAGAAGGTAGCCAGGCACAAACGCCGTAGGTCGGTGCCGCGCCTGGAACGGCCTCCGAAAATAGTCCTCGCCTCTGGAATGCAGTCTCTCGAGTTGGAATGTCTCGCAGGTTAGGAAGGGTGGTTTACGCCCGCTTGCCTGGCGATGGGAATCAGCGGGGGTAAAACATCTGCGAATTTGAGCATGGCGTTTATCCCGCCATTCCGGCCCAGCTCTATCCGAACAGATACGTGGGCTATCCGATAAGATAGAGTTCCTACGTCGCGAGTGGATCCTCCGGAAAACAGGAATCTTCCCTGACCGCGCTTAACTATCGCTCGGGACTCCGGTTACGGCACTAGCTTTTCTGATTCACCAATCGCCAATGTGAGTGGCACGTGAGTGGCTATAGAGAGGGCGGCTCCAGAGATTGAAACAGGTTGAGCCGCAACCGGTAAGAAGTGATCAAACGATCGCCCACTTACTACGTAGATTGAGGTCGAGGCGCTTTCGACCATCGCCTGGAAAGGCAAGAGGAGGAAATATGCAAAAGCAAATTCTAAAAGGTCTCACGATGTTAGTGCTCATAGCCGCGGTTGCGTTGATGGCGGCACTAGTTTCTGCCCACGCTCAATCATCCGGCTCAGTCGTTGCCGATATCCCGTTCGAGTTCGCTGTTGGTGGCAAGTCGCTAAGGGCCGGTGAGTACTCGGTGCGAGCGTTCACCACAAATGGTAACGCACTGCTGATCAGCAACCAGGAATCGAATGATGGTGCGATCCGATTGACGCAGTCGATCGAGGCACGCATCGTCCCGAAGCAGGCGAAGCTGGTATTTCATCGCTACGGTCAACGCTACTTTCTTTCCGAAGTGTGGACCGCAGGCGAGCGAACAGGTCGGCAGTTACTGAAATCTGCTGAAGAGCGCGCCATCGAAGACCAACTTGCAGCGATTTCCTCGAAGAGCGAGCTTGCCCGAAGCAGCTATGAAACGATCGAGATCGTAGCCATGGTTCGCTGAAGTCCCGGTTTGAACTCTCCCCGCGCGTCAGGCGGCGAGAACGCGTCTCACAGACTCGACCCTGCTGACTGTAGTAGCCATAACGGCAACCGAAGACCCCTCCGGTTGCCGTTATGGTTTTCATAGTCAGTCCAACGTCCAATGTCCATGTCCAATGTCCAATGTCCAAAGTCTGCGGCACAAATCCTCCTTTTTTGACTTTGGACCTTGGACTTTGGCTTGGACTTCTTAAGACACAATCTTCCAGTTGTTGGTCGGCTCGGTGGGAATCGTCTTGTGACGTTCAACCCAGGCAATGATCAACTCACGTATCTCTTCACTCGATCGATAAACCACAGGCGCGTTCTTGTACATCGTGTAACCGCCGCCGCCGTTGACCCGATAGTTATTGGTAGCCAGTTTCAGTTTCTGATTGCGATCCAGAGCCTTGCCACGGAAACTAAGGCCTTGAATTCGTTGGCCCAATGGCTTGGTAATGTCGAGAACGTAAGTGACGCCCTCGGCGATATCGAAGTTGTAAGCCGGAGTTTTTTCGTCGACTAACTCAGCAGCAGTCTTTCCAGGTTCGTAGGCACGGAAGTACTTCGCTGAGTGTTCGAGCGCATCTTTCAGTTGCTGGCCGGTGACCTCCAGAACGACAAGCGTATTCTCGTAGACGTAGAGTCCGGCGATGTCCCGCACCGTAACCGGGCCTTTATTGATGCTCGCGTCAGGATTGAAACTCGCCACCATTGAAACGTCCGCGTTTCCTGCTTCCAACTGCACCCGCTGGATGAGATCGAGAATGGCGGTATCACGAAAACGCGCCTCGTGCGCAGTGAGTTCGGCTGCGGACTCGCCGATGACCCGCGACAGCCATGCCTGTGTCTCCCTGTCGTAGGGTTCAGCAAGTTTCAGAATCTCCGGATCCGCCTCGACCTTGTCATCTACTGGAATCGTGCGCGCAGACTTGGCGTAAACCTGCCAGCGGTCGACTTCCTTTTGCAGATACAAGTCGGCGCGTGCCAGATGGCGGCCCCAGTGGTTGGCTTGGGTCAACAGCGCTCCGTTGAGGGAAAGCGCAGGCACGTCGCGGTGCGTATGGCCCATGAAAATAACGTCAACGCCGGGAACCTGTTTCGTAATGGCCACGGCCCGGTTCTCATTAGCCACTTGCCCGGGGTTGATTTCTCCGGTGCGTAAGTCTTCCTCCAGTCCCATGTGCATGGCGATCACAACTACGTCCACGCGCTCTTTCTCCCGCAAGACCGATACCCATTTCCTGGCTTCCTTAACTGGTTCACGAAAATCCAGACCTGCGTAGTTTTGTGTGTTCTCCCAGACCGGAACGCCGGGCGTCGTTAGACCGAGAATACCAACGCGAACACCTGAAACTTCTTTGACGAGGTATGGCTGGTAATGGGTCTTGTCGGTTCCTTTTTCGTACGTGTTACTCGCGAGCCAGGGAAACTTAGCTTCGCTGCGGGCCTTCTCGAGCACCTTCAACCCGAAGTTGTATTCATGATTGCCTACTGCCAGGGCGTCGTACCCGAGGGCGTTCATTGACAACATCATTGGGTCGGGAGGAGTGTTGTTTTTCTTATTATGATAGTACTCGAGCGGCGTGCCCTGAATCGTATCGCCGGAATCCACCAGCAGTGAGTTAGGATTCTCTTTGCGTGCACGTTTTATAAGGGTTGAGACCTTTGCAAGACCACGGTTGTCTGGTTTGTTTGTGTAGTAGTCAACCGGGTAGATGTTGCCGTGAAGATCTGTGGTCCCTAAAACTGTGATTTGAATTCGGTTTGCAGCTCCGCTCTGTGGGGTCGGCGACAGGAACGCAAGAGCCAGCAAAAGCGCGGATAAGCAAGGCAAAGGAAGCAGCCTTCGGTCTAGTTTCATGATGCGCAGATTAGCTGATGTAGAAGGTCGGATGCCAGCAGGGAGAGGGTTTGACTTCTTACTGAACCGTTTGGGGAAAGGGCTGCGGCGACGGGCGCCTACATCGGTTCGTTTACAAATACTTCTGCCGCCGTGGCCTCTTTGATCTTAACCTCGTAAACCTTTTTGAAATTGTCCCGGATGAAGTCGATCTTTTTCCGATTCTCAAAATATATCCGACCACGTTGGACAATGATGTAGGCCGGAGCAGCGAGCTTTGCTGGATCGAAATCAGTGCTGGAAATTACCTGCGACTTCAGATCGGGTCGGGAGAATCTTTCCAGATAGTATCGGGTCACCGCGGGAGTTTCGTGGGTGATGATCGCATGCTGAGGAGCAACGTCGCTCACAAACTTTATCGCTTCGCGCAAACCATCGTCGTAAAATTCATCGTGTGGAAAATAATAACCTGTCCGCCCGGCACCCAGAGCATTAGCGTAAAGCGCGTAGTGCGGACCGTGCGCAAAGGCCGTCCAGCCCGGGAGCAGGATAAAGACGATGACGGCAGCCACGGAAACGATGGCGGACGTCTGTCTTAAGACTTTCAAAAACTTCGATAAAAACCCGATTAAGGCAATGACACCGACCGCGGCGATCATGTAGACAAACGGCATGAGTGAGAGCGTGTAACGCAACCACTTTCCACCGATCAGCGAGTACGGCACTATCCAGAAGAGAAACATGAAAACGACAAATCCATGTCCCGGGTGCCGCCAGCGTTTCAGCGAAACAAAAAAACCCACCACGAAGCTCGCCAGCACCAACAAAGGGATCTTGATGGCCATGAAAAGAAGATAGAAGTACACGGGCGTGCCCCAGAAGGGGGTGCTCGACATGTTGTTCTTGTAGAGTTGGTCGCCGAAGAGATAGCCGGTATGGACCAACAAGCGCTCGCCCGTGTAAGCATTCAGATAATCCCAGACCTGCGGCAGCAACACCGCGGGATTCGCGAGCAGAAAGGCGACCAGTATTAGAACGTAGAAGATAGTTGGCGTTTTTCCACTCGGTTCACCTGGGTCGCGTTTGCGGACGTGAAACTTGTGATGAAATAAAGCGTTGAGCCCGAAGTAGTGTGGAAAATATTTCGAGGCGAGCATGAAGCCAAACGAAATCGCGCTGAGAATATAATTGCGGCGTCTCGCCGCATCGTCTCGCGGAGAGATCTGTTTCGCCCGCACATAGAAATAGAAAGCCAATAGCATGAAGAACACCAGCAGTGTGTCTTCCTTGCCCACCCGATTGAGAGAGATCGCATTGATTCCAAAGGCCCAAAACCCAGCAGCTAATAATCCTGTCCACCGATCGAAGTAGGCGGCCGTTAGTAAAAAAAGCGGAATCGCGGTAAGCGCGCCCACAAGGGCATTCGGAAAACGCAAGGCGAATTCATCGTTAACTGCGCGGTCCGTCAGGTTGTGCCAGGCACTTGCGGCTTTCACGGAACCGAACATGAGCGCTTTCATCATCATCGGGTGTTCAGCGTTCGCGCTGATGTCGCCCCGCTCGTAAGCGCGTACGGCATCGAGCTTGTTCATTTCGTCTTCTGCGAACCCGATCGCGCCGAGGTTGCTTATTCGCAAACCGAGCCCAAGCACGACACAGATCGCCAGAGTGCCGACTACGGTCCAGTCCAGACTTGCGAGTAAACCGCCACGATCAAGCTCAATCGCAGGCCAGGGACCCGTCAGGGGGTCAATCTCGACTGCCGGCGCTGAGGAACTAAACTTGATATCGCTTGACAAAATCTAAATTCCTTTGTGATTGAATGCGCCAATTATAACTGAAAGCATAATGGATTGCTTGCGGCGGCCAGAAGCAGAAGCGTTTATACGGGTGCAGTTGGCGCCACCAATTGGGTGCTATTCAACTACAGAACCGAGGAGCGGTATAACCGCATCCTAGCCAAGCTGCACCAGTACTAAGCGTCAGCGGCGGTTGTTGGCTTTCGTCCAAGTGCCTTAATGTATACTGATAGAGAAATAAGGGTCAGGAGTGTGTGACAGTTGTCTGTTTCTGACACCAAAGAATTATGGACAATCTGATTCGTTCAAACATTCGTCAGCGCCCTGTGCGCACGTTGGTCAGTGTGGCCGGCATCGCTCTCGGTGTAAGCCTAGTCATGCTCTTTACCGGATTAGCGCGCGGCATGTCCAACGATCTGCAGCGTCGCGGGTCAAACCTGCGCGCGGAGATAATCTTCACGCGACCCGGATCGATGCAGTTGACCTCATCGACGGCAAACCTCAGCACGAAGTATGCCGATTTACTGAAGGGGATTGAGGGCGTCGAGGATGCGCTGCCTGTGATTGTAAATGTACTTCAGAGCAATCGCAGGTTTGGTCTGGAGCGAATAGAGGGCGTCGATTGGGAACCGTTTTCCAGGATGAACGGCATTGACCTTGTCGCCGGACGGCTGGCAGCTATGCAGGAAGCATTCGAGGCGCGGGACAAGGCTACTTACATTATGGTGAAAGTTCGCGGTTCGAGTGACAAAGCCGAGGTTGCCAAGCGCATCGCCGAACAATTGCCTGGTAACAAGATCCAGTTTACGGAAGACGTTTTCACGAGCATCGAGCAAAACATCCCGTATCTGCCGGTCTTCTTGCGCGTACTGGTCGGGCTGGCTGCGGTAGTCAGCGCGCTGGTCGTGATGCTGGCGATGTATACGACAATCACCGAAAGGACGCGCGAGATAGGGATCCTGAAAGCCCTGGGTGCGTCGCGCGGTTTCATCATTGGACTGATTGAGAAGGAAGCGCTCCTGATTAGCGTGATTGGGTTGCTCGCGGGCTTTCTACTCTCGTTTGTTGCCGGTTACCTCATTCACCAGTTCTATGGTCTGCTCTTCGAGTTTAGCTGGTCTTGGGCCTTGACTGCGGCGGCGATTGGGATCCTGGGAGGTGGGCTGGGAGCGCTCTATCCGGCAGTTCGCGCTTCGAATCTCGACGCCGTAAGCGCGCTGGCCTACGAGTAGTTGTAGGCCCTTCCTGAGCGCCCCCTGCTAGCGCGACCGGGCACACGGAGGGACGCCCCGAAACGATCGCTTTAGGATCCACCGGCCGGCAAGGAAGGCGCTTCGGACGTCTCTATCCCAATGTCGTCCGCAATGCCTTCGCTTTGATTGGCCGCTGCACGCAGCGATAGTCCTCGCCGAACAATCAACAACACGCCAATTGTCGTCCAGAAAATATCTCGGGCCTTGCGGACGATCGCCAGAGTTACCCCCGTCGCTCTGGTAAAACCCAACACCTTCGCGAGGGCCCCGGACCCATACTCATCCACACCCGTGCGGAACGGCACGAACTTAAACGCAACATTGATTACACGATTGACCGATTCCAGAATGAATGCGGTAAGCAATGTGGGCGCGACAGCTTCGCTGATAAATGAAAGTGTTGTGTAGATCTCCGCCACGCCGGCCAGGTGAAAACATACTTCGAATCCAAGTATGGGAAGAAAGCGCGCGCTATTTCTCTGGTAGAAGCCGTAGATTCTTTCCTCCAAAGTTTGGGCTCGTGCATTAGCCACTTCGATCCAGCCGCGTCCCCCGGTGCGATTACCCAACCACCTGAAGGCACCGCTCAAAAACTTCCATTGCCTGCGAATAACCATATAGCCGAGAGGAGCGATTATGAGGATTGTTACCAGGGAGCCAACTGCTGCATAACGGAAAGGCCTTGGCAGTGGGAAACTCAGTAGCAGAGCTGCCATGCCGGAGAAAATAAAGAGTACGACCGAAAGGCTGTAAAAGATATTCTCGATGGCCAGTGCTGAGAGGCCCACCATCAATGGCACACGGTGTCTTACAAATGCGGCTTTCGATGGCTCGCTCAGAGCCATGCTGGCGAGTGGAATAACGTTGCCCAGGGCGTCGCCCATTAGCCGCGCCGCCAAGGCGTCTCGAAAGCGAAGCCCGTATGGCGGCTCAAAGCATTTGGTCCAGGCGATCGAACGGACGACGTGGCGGATTCCGGAAAGCACGAGGATGAGCAGGAAACCTGCGCCCAGTCGCTGAATTCCGCCGATGATCTGAGCCACGCCGGCTTTCCTAACTGTGTAGGCGAAGAGCAGCAGCCCCAGTATCGCGAAAATTATCCCGAGCGGAGCGAATTTTTTGGTTCTGCTGTTGCTGTTACGGTAGTTGGACATCTCCGTTCGTAATCATGCATCTCCGCGTTGTGCCGGGCAAGCCACATCCGCAGGACGGTCCGCAGAATGATCTTTGGATTCGTCGGTAATTGCCAGCAGCGCCTGCCGTGTTTTGGGAGGAAGATATTGTTGAGCAATTCCCCGAGGTATTTGTACAGCCTGGACACGCGATACCTTGAACGCCGCTACCGCTGTGGGAGGAATTAGCGAGGAGCCCGAAGAGCCTATGAAGATAAGATACACGAAGCTGCCGGACTTGCTGAACCCAGGTGGGTACAATTGGTGTCCACTAATTCAAGTGAACGCCCGTTACGAAACAAGGGCCGCGTTTTTCATGCTTTGATTGATTCAGGTACAGTGGACTGTATATTTCCGAAGTCAATAGGAACCTTAATCGGAATCGATGTACCTTCTGAAACACCTAAAACCTATTTCGGCCTTGCCCAACAAGCCGCGTCCGGTTACCTGCACGAAATCAAATTACAGATTACTGGTTACGATCAAGGCTGGCGAGTTGACTTGACAGAGTTTCGGCAAGTTACCTATAGTCCTCCTACCGAGTTACCAGGATCAAATGCAAAACGCCTACCATTGCTGCTGTTGCTATTGCGCCTGTTGTTTGGGACGCGATCGGGAGAGCATTTGCAGCCTGAAAAGGCACCTGACCTAAACTAGCGCAGCAAAAGTTTTCGAAAGAACCGGTCGCGAACCTAAAAAGGAAATCGCGACCGGTTTTATTTTTGCCGGCAGCATCGAACTCTTGCGATGGATTACGGAAACTAGGAAGTATGAGCGCCAGCGTCGAACGACCAGACCGTCTTACGAAGAACTCCATCGAGCTATTCGTCGGCCATACGCCTTTAATTCGCCTGCGTCAAACTACACGCGAGTTGCCGCCAGGTGTCGAAGTTTTAGCGAAGGCTGAGCATTTGAATCCGGGCGGCTCAGTAAAGGATCGTCCAGCGTTGGCCATGATTCTTGCCGGCGAGCGCGACGGAACACTGCGGCCGGGAATGACCATCCTCGACGCAACCAGCGGCAATACCGGAATTGCCTATGCGATGATCGGAGCCGCGCGTGGTTATCCGGTCACCCTTTGCCTTCCCAAGAACGCAGGGCGACAACGTAAAGGGATCTTGGACAGCTTCGGTGTCAAGGTGATCCAAACAGACCCGATGCAGTCGACTGATGGCGCGCAGGTAAACGCGCGCGCGATGTTTGAGAAAGAGCCTGACAAATACTTCTACCCGGATCAGTACAACAACGAGGCCAATTGGCGCGCCCATTACGAAAGTACCGCACCCGAGATCTGGGAGCAGACCGATGGACGCATCACGCACTTCATCGCCGGTCTGGGAACCTCGGGCACCTTCGTGGGCGTCGCCCGGCGTCTGAAGGAATTCAATCCCAAATTTCGCGCAATTTCAATGCAGCCCGATTCACCTTTGCACGGGCTCGAGGGCCTAAAGCACATGGCCACGGCAATGGTTCCAGGAATTTACGATCCAACCCTTGCCGACGAGAGTGTTGAAATTGCCACGGAGGATGCGCAATTAATGGTGCGACGTTTGGCTGAGGAAGAAGGGCTGTTCGTCGGCACGAGTTCCGGAGCGAACGTGTTTGCCGCGTTGCGATTGGCGCGCACGCTCGCGATAAATGCGGTCGTCGTCACAGTTCTTTGCGACCGCGGTGAGAGGTACGTTGAATGACAAGTTAAATGATCAAATTGGCTGCACCGCAGCGGAACGAAATAGCCGCTCATGGCGAGCGCGATTATCCATATGAATGCTGCGGGCTTTTGCTCGGTAGCTTTTCGGAGGATGGCGACGGCAAGATCTGCTCCGAGATATATCCGATTTCAAATGCACGCGAGGAAGAGGCAAAAGGCAATCGGTTCTTGATTCGGCCGGAGGAGTTGAGGCGCGGCGAGAAATACGCAGCTTCAAAAAGCCTTGACGTCGTCGGCTTCTACCATTCGCATCCGGATCACCCGGCAGTGCCGTCAACATATGATCTCGACCACGCCTGGCCCGTCTATTCGTACATTCTCGTCGCCGTTAAGTCAGGTCGGGCCGAAGACCTGCTTTCCTGGGAGATGCACCCGGATCGTTCACGCTTTAATGAGGAAGAAATTCTAAACGTAAGTTGATGAAAGGAAGTCAAAATGTCAGTCACGATCACAATACCCAGCGCCTTGCGACAGTTTGCCGGCGGCAAATCCCAATTTGAAGTCGAAGCGGGAACCGCCGGTGAGGCAGTCAATCAGCTGAGCACTCAGTTCGCGGAGCTTCGGCACCACCTTTATGACGACAAAAACAAACTGCGCAGCTTCGTTAACGTCTACGTCAACGACGAAGACATCCGCCATCAATCCGGCGCCGAGACGCCGGTCAAAGATGGCGACACGCTAATGATTGTCCCTTCGATTGCAGGGGGCGCCACCGCGGAAGCGGATGTGGCAGCCGAACTGCCTTCGCTTTCCAATGAAGAGATTGCGCGCTACAGCCGCCACTTAATCATGCCGGAGGTTGGGCTCGAGGGGCAGAAACGATTGAAAGCTGCGAGCGTGTTGATGATTGGTACAGGCGGATTGGGCGCACCGTTAGGGATGTATTTAGCGGCTGCGGGTGTCGGTCGTCTGGGGATTATCGATTTCGATGTGGTGGAGTCCTCCAATCTTCAGCGGCAAATAATACATGGCACGAAAGACATCGGGCGCCCAAAAATCGAATCGGCGCGCGACCGCCTGAGCGATATAAATCCGCACATCGAGATTGAGACGCACGAAGCTCGGCTAACGAGTGACAACGCGCTGCGGTTCTTTCAGCACTACGACATTATCGTTGACGGCACCGATAATTTTCCGACTCGCTACCTGGTCAACGATGCTTGTGTGCTGACCGGCAAGCCAAACGTCTACGGGTCGATCTTCCGCTTTGAAGGTCAGGCCAGCGTGTTCTGGGCTGCGGCTCGCAATGGGAGTGGCGCGTGTTATCGCTGTCTCTATCCCGAGCCGACGCCCCCCGGTCTGGTGCCCTCGTGCGCAGAAGGGGGCGTGCTTGGCGTGCTACCCGGAATCGTGGGCGCAATCCAGGCCAACGAGGCGATTAAAATCATCCTCGGTGCCGAGGGCATACTAGTAAACCGTCTGCTGCTGTTTGATGCATGGGCTATGAAGTTTCGCGAGTTGAAGCTACGCAAGGATCCCCAGTGTCCAATCTGCGGTGATAGCCCGACGATCACGGAGTTGATTGACTATGAAGCGTTTTGCGGTTTGAGTCCCAACCAGCAAGCTGAGCCGCCACAACTGGAAGAGATTACCGCGACGGAACTCAAGCGCCGGTTGGACAGCGGCGACGACATTCAGATTATCGATGTACGCGAGCCCCACGAATATGAGATCGCCCGCATTCCCGGCACAACGCTGATCCCGCTGGGCCAGGTGGTTGTTCGTATGGACGAGATTGATCATTCGCGCGAGACAGTCTGTCATTGCAAGGCGGGCGTGCGCAGCGCGAAAGCTATTGACGCATTGAAGCGGGCAGGGTTTCCTGGCCGACTTACTAATCTGAAGGGCGGAATAACTGCCTGGTCAGATGAAGTCGACGCGAGCGTGCCGAAGTATTAACGGTACAGCAGTCAGACGCGGCCTTTGATGACAGCCTAACAGATAGGAGTAGTCGCTCCCACAATTGCGCCTCCATAAACGTATCCGTGGCGGGATCCTCGCGGGATCCAACGCCATCTTTGAGATAATAGACCAGTCCTTTACAACTGTCCAATTCGGCTCAAAATTAGGGGTCCTCACTATTTCTTTCCGATATTCCGGCTCAAGACCAGACACACTAAGAAGTTTGGTCAGATCGTGAGTATATCTGTCGTTAACAAACTTTTGTCGGGAAGTCATAACGTTTCGTCTGCTTCGCTATGTATGCCCTGAGCGTAACAGTTGCGGCGCGGCAAGAGTTCGGAGTTAAATAGGCCGAAGCAGATAAGCTCAAAACCAATATCAATGGTAGGAACAACTCTAGGGAATTACAAGATTCTCGAAAAGCTCGGTGCGGGCGGGCAGGGCACAGTCTATAAGGCCGTTGATTCAAAGCTGGGCCGCACCGTAGTAATCAAAGTCCTTCCGGAAGAGCTCACTGCAAAAGAAGCGAATCTCAAACGCTTCGAACGCGAAGCCCGGCTCGCCTCAGCTTTGGATCACCCGAACATCTGCACGATTTTCGATCTAAACGTTATCAACGGCGTGCATTTCATCGCGATGCAATATGTACCGGGGCGAAACGTGCGGCAGTTGGTAAATGGCCGACCGCTTGATCTGTCGAGCGCACTCTCAATCGCACTGCAGGTGGCCGACGCGCTGGCAGCAGCCCACTCTCAGGGCATCATTCATCGCGATATCAAAGCCGGCAACGTGATGGTAAATAACCAGGGGCAGGCGAAAGTGCTGGACTTCGGTCTCGCCAAACTCCTGGATGAAGATGCCGCACGCAGTTCCGGAATTCACCACACAGAACTTACCGAGGTGGGCGTGCCCTACGGAACAGCGACCTACGCAGCCCCTGAGCAGGCCCGCGGCGACCGCGTGGATTCGCGCGCTGACATCTTTTCCATGGGCGTGTTGCTCTACGAGATGCTCACAGGCACCTGGCCCTTTCGCGGTAAGACGGCCGTGGATGTGCGTCATGCTGTGTTGCACGAAGAGCCTGTACCTCTCACGGATGCACGACCAGATCCCGTGCCACCTCATTTGCAACAGGTTCTCGACCGCGCGTTGAAAAAAGATCCCCGCGATCGTTACCAGAAGATAGCGGAATTTCGAGACGATCTACGTTCGATTATTCGCGAGCTGTCGGCCGACTCAGGAGCTCCGATGGATGACAGTGGGCAAGCAGTTGCGCCACGGCACTTGAATTCCGGAAGCCCGGTTTCTCGCGCCTTTCGTTGGCTGAAAAGCGTTACCGGCGCCGAGGTTCCGTCTAGCGCCACCACCAGCGCGGGTAGGGCGAGCCAGCCACGGGAAACTCATGAAACGCCGCAAACGAGTATTGGGGAGGAACGCAAGAGCGTCACCCCGAGGAGGCCGGCAGAGAAATGAGTGTCGATGCGATACTCACGGCAAGTTTTCTGCGCGCGGGCGAGCGACTGCGGGTGACGGCGCAACTGCTCGACGTGCGCACCGGAGAAATTCTGTGGAGCGAAAGCATTGATGGCGACGCCAGCGATATTATCGCCGTTCAGGACACGATGGTGCAGGAAATTGTGGAAGGGTTGCGGCTAGAGCTTAGCCCCGAGGAAAAAGTGGAGCTGGCAAAGGGATCTACTTCGGACGCGGCCGCCTCGGAAGAGTATCTGCGCGGGCGCAACTGCCTCGGCCAGTTCATCTATCACACAGTTGCCAGTGAACACATCGATTCCGCAATCAAACATTTCCGACGAGCAATTGAACTCGATCCAAACTTTGCTTTGGCCTATTCAGCTCTCGGCGGTTGTTATGTCAACCGTGCCCTCAAAGGACTTGGCGAAGCCGGCGATCACGAGAAAGCCGAGAGCGCGTTCAGCAAGGCATTAGCTCTCGATCCGAAGCTTCTGGAAACGCGCATGCACATGGCCTTCATCTATCTTCACCGCGGCGAGAAACCGAAAGCGCGCCAGGAGGTCGAGCGTTTGCGCGAAGAATACCCGAACGACGTCGGCGTTCATTTCGTTCGCGGCGTGCTCGCGCGTCTTGACGGCGAGTATGATCGGGCTCTGCGCAGCTTCGACCGCATGGTCCGACTTAACCCGGCAGAGCGGGTGGTGGCCAGTTACAATCGGGCGCGGATTTTCAATTACCGAAAGCAGTACGAAGAAGCCCTCGCCGAACTCGATGAGGGCGCGAAGCTCGAGCCTGACCATCCGCTGATTAGGACGTTTCGCGCGCTCGTGCTTTACTATCGCGGCGAAGTCACGGCTGCAACGCGCATACTGGAGCAGGTGCTCGAGCAACATCCGCAGATGGATGGCATTCGCCCCATCCTGGCCATCTGCTTAAGCGCCCAGGGCAAGCATCGCGAGGCTGACGAGCAGCTAACGGAAAAAGTCAGAGGAGTTGCCGCTAATGATCATGACATTGCTTACTGGCTCGCCACGGCCTACTTGCTTCAGGGTCGGCAGGTCGAAGCTTTTCGCTGGCTTGAAACCGCCATCGATCTGGGAAACGAAAACTATCCGTGGTTTGAGTCGGATCTCAACTGGTCTGGGTTTAACGACGATCCGAGGTTTTTGGCACTAATGCAGCGGATCAAGAGCGAGCGCCTGAAAACCGCCATTGAGAACAAAATCCCGCGGGAGCATTTGGAGTTTTTCCGCGAACGGCCTTTTTATCACGAAGACGAGTATGCACTTTATGTTCATGCGGGACTGGAACAGGGAAAGCATCCGCGCGAGACCTCGCCGCAGTTATTGCTTTGGTCGCGGGACATGGATTTTTATAAGAACTATCGTGGCAAACCGTGTCTGTTTGGCCATACCCCTACGGCTTTCCTGCCCTTGCGCGGACGAGTGGGCAGGCACGGCATATATATCTTCCATAGCGCGATCGGGATCGACACGGGCTACAACCATAGCTCGCCTCTGAGTTGTCTCTCGTTACCGGACTTCACGCTTTACCAATCTTTCGCCGACGGCCGCGAAGAGACTCATCAGATAACCTCTTTCATTCCGGAAACGCTGAAAGCCATGCGAACGAAGGCAGGGGATCGGCTAAACCCCAAGCGAGCTTTTATTCGTCCACGGTAGGAAATTTGAAAAGTCCCTGGGGTAAGGCCGGGACAATGGTCGCTAAGCCACGCAACGGCAGGTGTAACTATTCTAATGACCCCGAGCAACTTTTTCCCGGGGCACACGTCGGCGAGATTGAGCCCGCGCGTTTTTGTTAGCCGCGCTAACGACGGCGAGTTAGCAATGCGATAACTGCCACAAACAGTGCCGATCCAATGATTGACCAGACAATCGGAAAAGCTGTGGTGCCAACGCGCACCGGTAGAAGTTCCGGCAGCGCCAGCGCGCGAGCTAGCCACACTCCCAAAACAGCGCCCACAAACCCAAGTGCAATTGATACCAGACAGCCACCACGCGAGTAGCCGGAAATGGCCTGCCCGAGTGCGCCGCAAATACCGGCGACCAGGAGTAAGATAAGCAAATCAAACAGTGTCATAAATCCTCCTTATGGCGTTAACTTGTTATCCCTCAGCGAGTGATCTCGTTGCGAAAAACCTCGCCGCCTTTCATTACGAATCGTACCCGCTCCAGTTCGGTGATATCCCTTAATGGATCGCCGCTCACCGCAATGATGTCAGCAAACTTTCCCACCTCAATGGCCCCCAGATCGTGTGGCCGCTCTAGAAGATCCGCACCCCAAATTGGGAAAATGTGCTTAACTTTTTGTGTCAGTCAAGGGTGCAGTTCATTGCTTGCATATCGCGCATCGTCAACCAGATTGGCGCACCCGCAGCGGCCCGGCCTTCCGCGACATAGACTCCGACGTAGATAGTGGGGCACCAGTATGTTCCCTGCCTTACCATGCGATCCATCATTTCTTCGTCGAGGCCAAAACCGTGCTCGATTGAATCGACTCCCACCTTGAGCGAAGCCTCAATGCCCTCGCGTCCCATGGCTTGTGCCGCCACGCGTCGCCCTAAGCGATGGGCTTCATCGACCATCGCCTTCATTTCCTCGTCGGTAAAGTTAACCCACGAATGAAGCGCGCCATCCTTCACGAAATAACGACGGTCGGCGTAAAACTTGATCCAATCGGCGCCATATTTCACCTGCTCCCGAACGGCGCGCCGAATGTTGTCAGCGCCGTCAACAATCTGCACGCCCTCGGGCATTCTCAGCTCCCATGAATAGCCTTGCAACGGATACATTCCCGTAGCTGAAAACGCTCGCGTGGCCACGAACATTCGTGGTCCAGGAACCACGCGCCGGTTGATCGCGTTCTTGACATCGACGTCTGCATACATCGCCCCTTCCGTTTCCAGATCTCGCATGGCGGTGAAGCCGTTAAGCAACGCGATGCGTGCCGCGACGGTGGCGCGAATCGTACGGTAGGGGATGGACTCTTTTAGCAGCTGCTCGTCGTAGTCTGCTGCCGTAATGTCGCCTTGTAACAAGATGTGCGTGTGACAATCGGCGAGTCCGGGTAACAGCGTTGCGCGCGAAAGGTCGATCACCCGCGCTGAGGACGGCGCGTTTCTTTCAACCCCGACCAGGGGACCCACAGTCTTGATGCGTTCGCCTTCGATGATTATTCCCTGATTCTCGACCACTCGTCCGGCGCGGACGTCAATCAGCCGGCCGGCTTTGATGAGCACAACGGGCGTAGGCGCTTTGGTTTGAGCAAACGCGGTGGCTTGTAGCAGAGAGAAAACAACGACAAGGGTAAGCAGTGTTCTTTTCATATCTTCTCCTCCGACTTATTCAACCGCCAAGGCAGTTTGGATTTCGGCACATCATCCCGGAGGGATGTAAGTCAATATCCGTGGGCGAGCGCTGCGCGACGCCCACGGATAGGCAAAAGAAAAATGCCTGACCCTGAAGGGTCACACTTTCGATCCACTATTTGACCCTTTCCGGGTCAGGAATCTCTTCTCCGAATCGGCCGTGGGCGTCGCAGCGCTCGCCCACGGCTATTAACTTACATCCCTTCGGGATTTGAAAACAGATCGAATCTTAACCTCAAGCTCAAAGTGACCCACTATCAAAATCCTTTCCTTTTGATCCATTCGCGCACAACTTCTGCCGGACCACGTTTGTTTGCGTCAACCTCATAGTTCAGCTGCCGCATTTCTTCCGTCGTGATCGCGTTGGCCAGTTTTGCCAGCACCTCGCCAATAACTGGCACGCGAGCCAATGAGTCCTTCCGCCCTAAATAGACTGCTTCGTAAGGTGGAAAGTAACGACGGTCGTCTTCGAGTTGCACCAGATCCATCGCCGCGATTCTGCCTTCCGTGGAATTTCCCGCAATCAGGTCAACTTTATTTGAGGCGAGCGCTATGTATGTCAGAGCTAGATCCATTTCGCGAGGCTGCTCCGCGAATTTCAAACCATACGCCTTGGAGAAACCTGGGTAACCGTCGGCGCGCGACATGAAATCCTGACCGAAACCGGCGCGCCACCCGCGCGCATGAAGGGCCGCATCAGAGATCGTCTTCAACTTGAGCCGCCTGGCCTCCGTTCCACGAACGAGAATAGCGAACGTGTTTTCGAAGCCCAAGGGTGAACTAACCTCGACGTTGAATTTCTCCGCATACTCGCGTTTGACCAGTTCGTAGACTGCACGCGGATCAGTAATCGGCGGATGACGAAGTATGGCCGTGTAAGCGGTTCCTGTGTACTCGGGATAGAGGTCGATCCGGCCAGCGACCAGAGCATCATGGGGAAGATTGCCGCCCAGTTCAAACTGCCGCTCAACAGTCACGCCACGCGCCTCGAGCATCTGGGCCACAATCTCCGTTAGCAGAACTGACTCGGTGAGGTCCTTTGAGCCCACGACAACCCGCGCGGCACTCGCGAGCGATTGCGTTCGCGACCGAGCGGCACGCCAGGTACCGTAAGCACCGCCAATTAAAACCAGAGCGATAACCGCGAGTACGACCTTGTTCAAAATCGAGGCCCGCTTCTTCTCAGTCTTCGCCTCAACTGAGAAGCGTTGCTCGAGCAATCCCAGGGAGAAATCCGCCGCCAGGGCCATTAAGGCCGCGGGCAGAGCGCCTGCGAGCAAAAGGTTTGTATTTCCCACGTCGCGAAGTCCGCGAAAGATGTAGACGCCCAAGCCTCCGGCGCCAACTGCCGAAGCTATTGTGGCCACGCCGACACAAATCACCATTGCCACTCGGACACCAGTCAGGATCACGCTCATCGCCAACGGCAGTTCCACTTGCCACAGAATCTGTCGGTCCGTCATCCCAGCGCATAAAGCACGAGCGCGACGATCGCAGTACGCGCACCGATGCCGCCGATAAAGGGCAACGGAATTAGAAATCCGAAAAGGGCCAGACTGGGAATCGTCTGCATCACGTTGGCAATTCCCAGCACCGGGTTACGCAGCGCTTGCTTGCGTGTAAGCAGAATTCCCGTGGGAATCCCGATCACCACCGCAATGGAAGTCGAGATGAGAACCAGATTCAGGTGCTGCAGCACGAGCGTGAGCATCTCGTTTCTGTTCTGCTGCAGGAAAGTCCAGAAGCTCATCTGTTCCCTCCTGTGAAACCTTCCTCGTGGTCACGAAGTTGAAGAGTCTCAAGATAAGCGCGCGCATGTTCTTCGTTTGAGTTGAGAAAGTTCTCAGGTGTTTCTAAGAGGGCCAGTCGACCGGCGTGCACGAGGGCAATGCGAGAACCGAGTCGCAGTGCCTCCCGCAAATCGTGCGTGACGAAGATGGCGCTCTTGTGGAGTCTCCTGGTGAGCTCGCCAAATTCCCGTTGCAGGCTGGCGCGCCTCAAGGGATCGAGTGCGCCAAACGGCTCATCAAGCAGCAGCAATGGAGGATCTGCCGCGAGCGCACGGGCCACGCCAACGCGCTGGCGTTGTCCGCCCGATAACTCGCGGGGAAATCGTTGAGCAAACTTATCAGCATCCAACCCTACGAGTGAAAGCAGTTCAATGACTCGCTCTTTCACTCGCGTGCTTTCCCATCCTTCCAACGAGGGCACAAGGCCGACGTTGCGTTCGACTGTAAAATGAGGAAAAAGCCCGGCGTCCTGAATCACATAGCCGGTCCGCCGGCGCAGGCGTATCGGATCCCACTCAGTAGTAGGTTTGCCTTCAATCAGCACCTGCCCCGAAGTCGGCGAGAGTAAGCGATTGACGAGTTTCAGGGTCGTTGTTTTGCCACAGCCTGATTCACCAAGCAATACCAGAATCTCACCCTGCTCAACTGTGAAATCCAAACCTGAAATAATCGGTGAAGAGAGTGAAGGAACGGAATAACTTACGTCGCGAAACTCTACGAGCGGGTTGTTATCAACTCCGGTCATCTTGTTTAGGACATATCAAGAAACCGATTGTTAGACCGCCAGCAGTAAATTACTACTAAAGCGTTCTTGAGAGTCTAGCCAGGTGCGAGTACAGCTGAAGCCTGTTTCCGTGGCCATCTGCGCGATGCCGGTAAGGTCGTATTTGTAAGAGTTTTCAGTGTGAATACGCTCGCCAGCGCTAAAGTGAACCTCTATGCCCAGCTTGCCAATCGTTACTGTCTGCGGACGCGTGCTTTCAACATAGATTTCGACGCGGCCAATTTCTTCGTTATAAAAAGCGTGATGCTTGAAGGCAGGCAGGTTGAAATCGCCATCAAGCTCGCGATTAACGCGGGCAAGCAGGTTCAAGTTGAAAGCAGCGGTGACGCCCAGCGCATCATCATAAGCAGGCTCGAGCACGCTGCGGTCCTTCTTCAGATCTGCTCCCAGCAGAAGCGCATCACCTTCGCGAAGCACCCGGCGCAAAGCACGCAGAAAGGCAGGCGCTTCATCTCTGCCAAAGTTGCTGATGTTTGAACCCAGAAAGAGTGCGAGTGTGCGGCCCCGTTGTTTCGCGCTTAGCGCTGACAAGCTATCGAAGTAGTCCGCGGCATAGGCCTCAATGCGCAGACGGGGAAAGGATTGCAAAAGGATTCGGGAGCTGCTCTCCAGGGCCGAAGCCGAGATGTCTACCGGTATGAAAAGGAGATCGTCCTGCATACTCAGCAGGGCCTCCACGATCAATTTCGTCTTTGAGGCGCTGCCACTGCCCATCTCCAGCAGTGTTTTATGTCCGTCAACCGAGCTCACAATCTCATCTGCATAGCGCTCGATGATTTCATTTTCGGCGCGCTTGAGGTAATACTCCGGCAAGAGGCAGATGGCGTCGAAGAGTAGGGAGCCAAGTTCGTCGTAGAAATACTTGGGCAAGAGCCGCTTGGGTTCAAAAGACAAGCCCTTGCGCACATCCTCGGCAAAACCCGCCGATGGATCGCGCTTGACGAGGTTGTGGATCACCAGCCTGTCTTCGCCGATGTGGACCGGTTCGGTTTGCGCCAATTGCTCCCCTCGTCTTAACTGCCCTGTCCGAATTGCAGAGACGCGCCTCAACTGCCTTCGGGGGTCAGTTATGATAACCGATCATACTCTATTAGTAACACCCGAGGCCCAACCTGTCAGAACGGCGAGCGGTAGCGACCCGGTCTCACCTTTGAGAATACTACCCGGTCGCTACCGCTCCCGGTTCTGACAGTACCGCTTACGCCTTGACGAGCTTGACCTACGAGGCTAGAAGCGCAATTATGCGGGCAGCAATTCTCTGGTTCGTAGATTCCACCATCTGCGAGGCACCTCATGTGGAAC
>JAIVJP010000202.1 GCA_020199975.1 Acidobacteriota bacterium | reverse complement strand
CGCTAAAGGTATCACTTGCCCGATAATATATCAATCTTAGAGAATGGGAATGATTCTTCATCGGCTTACTCCCGGGGGTCATTATGAACAAGAATGGGCGACCTCATTACCTTTATTGGGCAATCGTTTCGCTTTTGCTACTGACTGGATCCTTCGGTTTCCGGCGATCTGCCGACGCTCATCGAATCGCCCTTCCCGCGAACAAAGTTAATGCAACAGTCGCTAGAGGAAAGCCGCCTAACCAGTACGCACGTCTGATTGGGAAGCTTCGTGCTCAACGAGCGTCCGTCAAATCTACCAAAGAAAAGGTGTGGCAGCCTTTTTTCTCGGTATCGGGACGCATTATGAAGGTTAATAATGAAGCCATCCAAGTGTTTGAATATTCCAACGCTGCTACCACGCAGAGCCAGGCAAAGCGCGTAAGCCCGGATGGCAAGACCATTGGAAACAGCAAACCATCGTGGATGTCCACACCTCACTTCTTCAAAAGTCAAAAGTTGATCGTGATCTATGTCGGTGACGACCAACTTATCCTGAGAATTCTGCAGGCGGAACTGGGTAACCAGTTTGCCGGTGGATGATAGCTCTTGGGTAAAACCGCGGTCGGGCGCCACCTTCTCGCACTTGATCTGTTGCCGCCCACGCCCCAGGATTACGGACTTCGTTTCGATATTTAGGAGTTTAAAGGTTGTGGAAATCATTCATGCACGGGCGCCAACGCGCGCATCACGAGCAAGATAACAATCGGCTGGAGCGGCCGTTTGAATCGGGACTTTCGTTCATTAGTAATCACGTCCTAGGCTCACAATTAAACGTGACGTACTATTAAGTAGTTCGGATTCGGGGTCACTCTAATTCTCTGTGGCTCACCACACCTGCCGCCACGGCAACTATCGCTAGGAGTATTAATAACGCCTTCTTCATAAACTGAGCTCCTACTTTCCTAGTTTCCATCACCTGAGACTGCGAAGACCTGTCAGCTACAACTTGACTCGTCGCAGACGCAAAGCGTTGCCTATTACGGATACGGAACTGAAGCTCATAGCCGCAGCCGCAATCATCGGATTGAGTAATAGGCCGAAAAATGGATACAGAACCCCGGATGCAATGGGAACACCCATCACGTTGTAGATAAACGCAAAGAAAAGGTTCTGTTTGATGTTGCCCATGGTGGCGCGACTTAACTTCCGCGCCCTAACGATGCCGCGCAAATCACCTTTCACCAGCGTCACTCCGGCGCTCTCCATCGCCACATCAGTTCCTGTTCCCATGGCAATGCCAACATGGGCCTGAGCCAGCGCGGGCGCATCGTTGATCCCATCGCCCGCCATCGCCACCTTGTGGCCTTCCGCCTGAAAGCGCTTAACAATTTCAGCCTTCTGATTGGGCAGCACCTCGGCGACGACCTCGTCGATATTCAGCTTTGCCGCTACTGCGTTAGCCGTCGTGCGGCTATCGCCCGTCATCATCACGATGCGGATTCTCTCTCCATGAAGTTTCTTGATAGCTTCAGGCGTACTCTCCTTTATGGGATCAGCAACCCCTACCAGTCCCGCGGCTTTGCCATCAATAGCGACGAACATCACGGTTTGGCCGTCGGCGCGAAACTTCTCGGCCTGCCCAGCCAATTCACCGGGATCGATTCCTAAATCATCGAGCAAGCTGCGGTTTCCCAGAGCAACTGCGTGCCCATCCACCTGCCCTTTGACTCCTTTCCCGGTGATAGACTCGAACGACTGTGTGTTCACAACTTCCACCCCTCGCTCCTGAGCGCCTGAAACAATGGCCGCCGCTAATGGATGTTCACTGCCTCGTTCAAGGCTGGCAGCGAAGCGCAGTAACTCGCGCTCGTTCACACCGGAGATGGGAGCAACCGTGACGAGTTTGGGCTTCCCTTCCGTGAGGGTTCCCGTCTTGTCCACCACGAGGGTGTCCACATCTCGAAGAACCTCGATTGCTTCAGCGTTTTTGAAAAGCACCCCCGCCTGCGCCCCTTTGCCTGTAGCCACCATAATTGACATCGGAGTGGCTAAGCCCAGAGCGCAGGGACAGGCAATTATCAACACCGCGACTGCGTTGATAATTGCGTAAGCCATCCTTGGCTCTGGTCCCATGGTGCCCCAAACGACGAAGGTGATGATCGCAGCTAGAATCACTGCGGGCACGAAGTAGGCGGCGACACGATCTGCCAATTTCTGAATCGGTGCACGGCTGCGCTGTGCTTCGGCAACCATCTGCACAATCTGCGAAAGCAGAGTCTCCGCACCCACACGCTCAGCCTTCATGATCAAACTCCCAGTGCCGTTCACGGTCGCGCCAATAACAGTTTCTCCTGCTCTTTTTTCTACAGGAATGGATTCGCCTGTTACCAT
>JAIVJP010000201.1 GCA_020199975.1 Acidobacteriota bacterium | reverse complement strand
GAATACGCGCGACTTTCTCTGCGGATTCGGGATCGATTGCGGATGTAGATTGCGTGCCAGCATTACCTGCCGGCCTGCCACCGGACCCTGAGGACGAGTCAAGCACGCCAGCTGGGCTGCCCAGCTGGGGACCCCGCACGTCCGCGGTCCCAGTATTACGTTGAAGGATGCTCCAGCGTCCAGCGCTGGACATTTCATAAACCGCTTTGCGACGTTTTCTTCTGGCAGCCGCTTGAGTCTTGCGATGTGAGGGCGTAAGCAATGCACGCAGGCCTGTGAAGCTGTCTGACACCACCAGTCCGCTGGCGACCAAGTCAGCCAGCGATTCCTCGACCTGGCTGCGTAGAAGTTTAGTGCCCTCAGCGATGTCGGAGAAGAACGAGGCGCCGCGGGCTTTCAAATAATCGTAGACCTCCTGGGTGACCGTTGAGAATGTCATCTCCTCAACTACCGGGCGCGGAAATACCGAGTTCCAAACGGAAAAGTCTTTGCGCCTCAGGAGCGCGATGGGCGTGCTGCGCACGGGCCCTGAGCGCGATTTTTCAGGGCCATTCTTGGAAGCAGCGCCGGGAGTAAGCCGCGCCCAAACCACCTCGCCTGACAAACACAAGGCGTCGAGCCAGGCCGGATCGTATTCGACTAACCGACTCGGAAAGATCTCACCTTCCCAGGCCGCGGCCGGCGCCTCGAAGCCTTCGAGTTGTTCAATCAACGCCAGCAAACTCTGCGGTCCTTCCATCTGGTGATCGGGCGCAACCTTCTGCCAGGAGAAGAGGAAGCGAATGAAATCGGCACTCGAAACCGGCTCAATTTCCTGTCGCAAGCGATTCAGTGTGTAGCTATGAATCCTGGCGAGCAGTCGCCGGGCACACCACTCAGTTTCTTCGGTTCCGGGTGTGAAACGCCCGCGGAGAACAAAGCCCTCGGCCTCAAGTTTCAACAGAGCGCGGTCAATGTCGCTGATCTCGAGTCCTGCTGAGGCAGCAAGACCCTTCGACGTTACCGGTCCCAGGCCTTCGAGCCGACCACGCAGCAGTTCGACCAATGCCTCCTCAAATGACCACGCCGTTTCGGTAAACGAGGCAGGTGCGGTGATCAAGGGCTCTAAAATTGCAGCGGGGAAGACTACCTGCAACTGCGGCAGACGCTCAGCAGCAACCCAAAGCCTTTTCCCCGGAAACGCCTGCTTACCTGCTGGGACCGCAGGCGTCTCGCCTGCATTGCCCGCGCTACGCTCAATACCCGAGGAAATCTCTGACGTAACCACAGCAGGCGAGACGCCTGCGCTCCCAGCATCGGGAGTGTCTGACGTAAATTCGGCAGGCGGGACTCCTGCGGTCCCAGCATCAAGCACTGCTGCGCGCCTATCGCCGGCTAACACCTTCAGAAATTCTTTCCACTCGACAGGTGTCCCCTCAGTCTCATCAGCTTCATTCGAGATTGAAAGCCGGCCCGCAGCTTCGTCTACTGCAAACTCCCCCAGGACCCCTTCCGCTTCAGTGATGAATCCTAATTCCACCAGCGCGTCGTGAAGCTCGTCAGGATTCTGAACTTGCGGCCAGGCTTCCAGACGCACCCGGTCGATTGCTGCCTGGTCCAGCTTCCCGATATCCGCTGCAGTTGCCGGATCGAGCCATCGTCGTTGAGATACAGCACGCGTGCGCCGCTCCTCCAACGGGGCGTCGTCAAGGTAAGCGTAAGGCCGGGCGTTGAGTATTTCCGCGGCTAACGGTGACGGTTCCAGCAGGTCGCGGGCAAAGAGGTTCTTTTCGTTGCGTTCAATTGCCGCAAGGAGCGCTTCGAGGCTGTCGACATCCATGGCCTCTTCGAGACAATCGCGCACCGTTTGGCTCACCAGAGGATGTTCGGGAATCTCACGTTGACCGGCTAGATTCTCCGCGCAGGCGACTTGATCCGGGAAGACTGCACTCAGCAAGTCCTCTGCGTTCATCCGTTGAAGCTGGGCGGGAATCTTCTTGCCGCCGCGTCTTCGGAGCACAGCCAGAGCGCGAGTCACATTCCAGCGCCAGCGGATGTTCCACATCGGCGCATCAAGCAATGCCTGACACAGCAATTCGCGAACGGTGCCAAGCCCCAGGCACGGTTCAGCCGGCTGCCAAAAGGTGAATGCAACACGAGCTGCATGCTGCCGCTGTCATCGAAGAAACGTTCAAGGACAATGTTGTCGAGAGTAGGCATCACACCCAACGCGGCCTTAGCCGCAGCAAGATACTCAACCATCTGTTCGGCGGCGGATCGCGAGATACCGACTTCGTCCACCAACCAATCCACCGCCGCAGAGAGTTCAACCCGTGGCCTTCCCCCGTTCTCTTCTTCGCCTGGCAACTCGCTGGGCAACTCGCGGGAAGGGCTGGCATCTTCCGCCTGCTCTAAACTTTCTGCGGTCTGAACATGACCCGCGTTACCGTTGGCGTCAAATGTCACTCTCTCGGCAATTTCCTCGCGGAGCCGCGAAACAGCCGCCGAGAGTTCATGTGTGCGCGAGGGAGCCTCGCCTAGCCAGAAAGGAATCGACGGCGGTTGTCCCGCCGCATCTTCAACCCGCACCTTGCCCTGCTCGACACGGAGCACCCGCCAGGAGGTGTTTCCCAACTGGAAGATATCGCCCTGCAAGCTCTCAATCGCGAAATCTTCATTGACCGAACCAATCACCAATCCACTTGGTTCAAGCACCACGGCATAATCTGCCGTATCGGGAATCGCTCCGCCGGAAGTGATGGCCGCCAGCTTCGCGCCACGTCGAGCTCGCAAACGCTGGTTGACGGCATCATGATGTAAATAGGTTGAACGGCGGCCGCGCTTGGTCGAAAATCCATCGGCAAGCATGCGCACGATAGCGTCGAAATCCTTCCGCTTGAGATTCCGATACGGAAACGCTCGCCGCACCATCGCGAAGAGCGCGTCTTCAGTCCATTCTTCCGCTGCCACGGTGGCCACAATCTGCTGCGCCATGATGTCCAGCGGCTGTTCCGGAATCGAGAGTCGATCCAGCTCGCCCCTCCGCACCGAATCAATCAAACCGGCGCATTCCACCAACTCATCACGCGAGAGGGGAAAGATCCTGCCCTTGGGGAA
>JAIVJP010000200.1 GCA_020199975.1 Acidobacteriota bacterium | reverse complement strand
CGGTTCAGGCGACCGGTTCTGGACGGGCTTCTAACTCCGAGGCTTTCAGGGCATCCTCGCTCGTATCCTTCAATCCGTTCGCTCGCTCGACAGCTTCGTGCAGCAGGCCCATGATTTTCGCTTCGAGTTCATCCCAGTCACCTTTGAGAGTGCAACCGGCAGCGTTTCGATGTCCGCCCCCGCCAAAAAGACCGGCCACACGCGCCACGTTGACCTCGCCCTTCGATCGCAAACTTGTGCGGTAGACCCCCGGCTCGATTTCTTTAAGCAAAGCCACAGCCTCAACCTCGCCCACGGTCAGCGGGTAGTTAACAAATCCATCGGTGGCTTCGTCAGAAGCTTGGGCGAGATCTTGCATCTCGAGCGTCTGGCGCATGCAGGCCACACGTCTCGTGGAATCCCGTCTGGCAGTGGACAGCACTGCGCCCAGGAGCTGAATACGACCCCACGGATAACTCGCAAAAACAGCTTCAGCCGTTTTCGCAGGCCTAACGCCGGAGCGCACAAGCTCGGACGCGACCTTGAACGTCCGCTCGGTCGTGTTGGAATAATGGAATGAACCGGTGTCGGTAATAAGTGCGGTATAGACGCATTCAGCGATTTCTTTGGTGACTCGCACTCCGGTGGCCTTGCAGAGGTTGTAGATCATCTCGCCGACGGCAGACGCGGTGGAGTCGATCCAGTTAATCTTTCCAAAAAGCGCCGTGGTGGAATGATGATCGATATTGATGACAAACTGGTTTTCCAGGTTTATCAACCCGGGACGTGTAATATCAGAGCATTCAATGACGAACACCGCGTGAAAAGGTTTGTCGACCGCCGGAGTTACCCGGACGCCGTCGGCCCCCGGCAGTTGCTGGTAGGCATGCGGAACGGAATCTCGCATGATCACTTCCACTTCCTTATCAAGCGCGCGCAATAGCCAGTAGAGACCCAGAGATGAACCTAAGCTATCGCCGTCGGGGCGTATATGTGAGGTGATGGCAAAGCGGCCTTTCGCTTCGATCAATTCAACGACTTGACTAAGCATCGTACATCCTTCATCCTTTCTTCTCTTTCCCAATCTCGTTCAATCTTGTCGAGCAACTTATCGACACGCTCGCCTTCTTCTTCGACCCGGTCTCTCACAAAATGAATTTCTGGGGTGCGAGGTAGATTAAGCGAGAGGCCAACCTGCTTGCGAACGTAGGGAGCAGCTTTACGCAGCGCCGCGAGCGCCAACTTATGTTCTTCTTCGTTGCCGGCAACTGTCACATAAACCCGTGCGGCCTTGAGATTCTCTGAGAGGCGAACGTCTGTCACCGTTACCATTGTGATCCGAGGGTCTTCCAGTTCATAACCGACAATCTGCGAGATCTCGTCGCGTAGAATGTCGGCAACTCTTTCCGGGCGGCGCATAAAACTCAGGTGCCGTCTGCCTCCTAAAGTTCCGTGGCGGCGACTTTCTCCACGATATAAGCCTCAATCTGATCGCCAACCTTAATGTCGTTGAAGTTTTCGAGACCAATGCCGCACTCAAAGCCCTCGCGCACTTCCGAGACATCATCCTTGAACCGCCGCAGTGAGATTATGCTGCCTTCCCAACTGACCACACCATCGCGGATCAGTCGGGCCCTGGCGTTGCGGCGGATACTCCCATCGACAACCATAGAGCCAGCCACGGCGCCCACACGAGGCACGCGGAACACTTCCCGCACGTCGGCTTTGCCAATGATCTTTTCCTTCTCGATTGCTTCGAGCATGCCGATCATCGCCGCGCGGATCTCTTCCTCAACCTTGTAAATAATGGAATGTAGCCGAATATCTACGGCCTCCTGCTTGGCCAGATCGCCCGCGCGAGATTCCGGCCTCACGTTGAAACCAATGATTACTACTGCCGACGAGGATGAGCCGGCCTGGGTGGCAGACGCGAGTAACACGTCCGATTCCGTAATCGCGCCGACGCCGGAACGAATCACCTTTACCTTCACCCGCTCGGTCGAGAGTTTCTGCAAGGTCGACTTCAGAACTTCCACCGACCCCTGCACGTCGGCTTTGATGATCACCAACAGTTCTTTGACTTCACTCTCGCCCAAAGCCTCGATACCACGCTTGGTTGTTTGCAGCAGCGTGGCTTGGCGACTGACCATTTGCCGGTGCTGCGAAATTTGCTGCGCACGACTCATATCGGCAACCACCTGCAGAGTGTCTCCGGCCTGCGGCACACCTTGCAGTCCCAGCACCTCTACCGGCGTCGCCGGACCAGCCTCGGTCAAAGCTTCACCGCGATCATTGAACATAGCTCTCACTTTGCCCGAGATCTGACCGACGATGAAGGGATCGTGATTACGCAGCGTTCCTTGTTGCAGCAGCACGGTTGCGACCGGCCCACGACCGCGATCCAGTTTTGCTTCAAGCACGACGCCTGCGGCAAGACGCGTCGGACTCGCGCGAAGATTGAGAATATCCGAGCTAAGCAGAATGGTTTCCAGAAGCCCGTCCAGGTTCTGGCGCTTCTTGGCTGAGACCTGCACCATCTCTGTGTCACCACCCCATTCCACCGGCGACAGCCCGTGCTGGGCCAGTTCCTGCTTGACCCTGTCAGGATTGGCGTCCGACTTATCGATCTTGTTGATGGCCACGACGATCGGTACTTTTGCCGCGCGTGAGTGCTCGATGGCCTCAATGGTCTGAGGCATGACGCCGTCGTCAGCCGCCACAACCAGCACGACTATATCTGTGGCTTTGGCGCCCCGCGCGCGCATCAAGGTGAAAGCTTCGTGACCCGGCGTGTCGAGAAAGACTACTCGGCGCGTTTCGCCCGGAGTATCCGGACTGGGCACCTGCACGCTGTAGGCGCCAATGTGCTGGGTGATACCTCCAGCCTCTCCGCCGGCCACATCAGTTGCGCGAATGCCATCGAGTAACGAAGTCTTGCCGTGATCGACGTGACCCATTACCGTGACGACGGGAGCGCGAGGCAGTTCGACATCGTCTGCGTCCGTCGCTATCAGTTCCTCAAACTCTTCTTCAGTAACCATCTCCTCAAATGGCACGAAGGTAACGTCATAGCCAAAGCGCTTGCCCAGGTCCATCGCCACATCATCGTTCAAAGGCTGATTGATGGTAGCGAAAACGCCACGTTGCAAGAGTAGCGTCACGACATCCTTGGGCTTGATGCCGAGTTTCTCGGCAAACTCTTTTACGGTGGAACCCTCGATCAGGCGAGCAGACTTCAACTCGCCCGTTAACGGCTCCATTCTGCCGGCAATGCGATCCTCGAGCGACAGAGCTTTTGGCGGCGGAATGAAATCACCTTTATCAAACCGGCTCGCCTTACCTTCCACCTTCCGTCCGCCGCGCGCAGGTGTGCGACGCGAGCGTCGCCGGCCCGAATCCGGAGGCGGAATGTAGGTGGTCAGAGGTGT
>JAIVJP010000199.1 GCA_020199975.1 Acidobacteriota bacterium | reverse complement strand
CAACTCCTCCTGGCGAATCGCCTTGCGAAAAAGTTCCAGCGTATCGACCGATTCGCTGCGTCCTTCGACGACGCAATCCACACCAAGTTCTTCGAATGTGTCCGTTTGCGTAATCTGCCACCCACCGGAACCGCCCACAACGACCTTGAAACTGTTGCGGTACGGACTTGCTTTAATACTGCCAAACAACTCGCGCGCGTAATGGGAATTGATCGGCATCCGCGACGAGCCAAAGATTGAAGTATAAACACCGGCAGCGAATGTAACGCCCAAGGGGTTGTGGGTCGACACGGCAACTACCCGAGTTCGTGGCCCAACGAACTTATGAAGGTCCTCCGGGAAACAAGCAACGATATCATCTGGTTTATATTCGCGCAGCAGCGATGTTTCAACCAATCTCACGCCCGCCGGCATGTAGCGCGCGGAGCTGTCCTCGTTCTTCTCGAGGTCGCGCCACTTCGGGTACTTCTTGTTGATGACGCCCTCCATCCAGATGGGCAAAGAGGCCATGGCCATCTGAATGAAATATCCTGCGTGGTCAATTGCTTCTGTGAGCGGCGCTGTGAGGACGATGAGCTTCCCGCCATCCTTGGGCTCGGGTTGGGCTACGTCAGAGCGGATATCTTTACCCTTCGCCATGCGATGACCGTTTCCATTGCCATTGCCATTTCCGTTTCTGTTCTGAGTGACCTGGGGGCTAACAGATTTCATCAAGATTCTCCCGAAATAATTTAAGAACTCCGAAGCGCGTCCGTCTAGTCGCTCTGCTTGATCCGGAATTGAATTGTCCCTTAGGTTAAGAGCTAGACCTCTGTTCGCGCGGTCCGGGTAAAGTAACCACCGCTCAAAGCTGCACACACTACTTTAATCGCGGAAGGAATTCAAGTGAAACCTCAGAAAAGTCGCGCCGGCTCTCGTGATTGCTTCACGAGAAGTTAAGTCTCAGTGCAAATTGAAGCGGACAGCCGCCAGGATTATTCGTGGTGGAAATATCCTGGTAGCGGCAGTTACGATTTTATGGAACTGGAATGTTGGGTTTCAGGATCGGTTAGTGCTAAGCCGGACAGCGTATGCGCAAAGCCTGCGGAACAACCTGAAATGTTGCCGGCAGGCGGCCCGGGAGTTCGCCGTCCACCTCCAGTGTGACCCCCGCGTCTTTCAGGGCCGGGCGCGTGACAATCTTCCTGGCTAGTTCGTGTCTGACTTCACGCATTCCCAGATGCGCGCCCAGATAAAGTCGCGGTGCATTGGTCAGGATCTTGAAGCGGCCCAAGGCACCGATCGTGATCACATCGAACTGACCGTCACCCAACTTTGCTTCGGGCGCGATCTTCATGCCGCCACCAAAAAAGCGCGCGTTGGCGATACACAGATTCGCCACTGTCAGATGTCTCTCATGTGTGTCGTCAAGCTGGACCACTACTCTGGTGGCTGAAGACTGGACGGCTATCTGCAACATCGAGACACCGAAAGAAACCCGGCCGCTGAGCCACTTCGGCGCTTTGGCTGGGAGCCACCGCGGGCCGCCCTCTTTCACGCGCTCGATCACGTCCGCGCTCATCCCAAAAGACGCGACGCCCAGAAAGTAGCGCGTGGCATCCTCGCCGTCTTTCTTGGTAAATGTTACGCGCCCCACATCAATCTGCCTCGTTATTCCATCGCGCAGTATGCGGGCGGCATCGCGCGAACGAGCGGGTATCTGAATCGTCTTGCGAAAATCGCCGCCAGTACCACTGGGTACAATTCCAAGTTCCGCATCCTTGCCCGAAGCCAGTATCCCGTTAGCCACTTCCGAGATCGTGCCATCGCCCCCACAGGCAATAATCAGCTTTGTGCCTTTGCGGGCAGCCTCGGCGGCTAGCTCATTTCCCTCGCCCGCTTTTCCTGTGAACGCGCAACTGAAGGCGCCAAAATGGGAGCGCAGATCGCTGGCAATACTCGGCCAGACTCTACGCGTCGTGCCACCGGCCGATTCAGGATTGACTATTACGAGGGGCAGGGTCATTTATTCGAAGATAAAGAGTCTCTCACTTGATGAGTAGTCAACTTCGCATTTGACTCCTAAAGCCCGCGAACCGGGCGGCAGCGGCGACAAAAGGGACATCGTTGATCAAGATTAACGCACCAACAAGGTTATTGATCTGCTGTCGCCCACTCCGCGCTGGCTGGTTGAAACTTTATTTGTTCGTTGACCTGGCGTTCCGCTGCGCTCCACCCCAGGCTTTACGCTGTCGGCCGCTATCGCGAGCTGGTTGAGCGGTTCAGCGTGCGCGGTGCTAAAGGATCTTTTGTTCCCGCAAAATCGGCCGGTAATTAGGTCTGGAACCTTCCTTACCCTGAAACTCCACAACTTGAACCGTTTACTGTTCACGAC
>JAIVJP010000198.1 GCA_020199975.1 Acidobacteriota bacterium | reverse complement strand
GCGGTAAATCTACCGCTAACGTATCGTCACTTCCAACGTGTAGGTGGCGTTGCCACGTGTGGGAGAAACCCAGATCGAGTAATCACCCGAGAGCGGCAGTTCACCCGTCCAGTCGGTTGCATCGAGCCCCTCGTCTGTGCCCTCAAGAGCAGTTGCATCGGGTCCTAGAATCGTGAAGACCGCGTTTTTCTCACGCGATGTGACGTTCACAATCATGGTCTGGCCTGCACGAGCGCCAAGTATGTACCGGTCTTGCGTTCCACGAACGACGGCTCCCTTCAGGATGGCGGTTGTGCGGCCGCGCCCGAACCGCACTCGCTGCGTTTTGCCAGCTGGAGCCCCAAGGCTGCCGCCTCCTTGAGCGAGAAGATTGACGCTCAGTGAGAGTAGAATGCAGGCAATCAATCCGCCTTTCATAATGGTTGTTAGCCGCATTGTTTTCTCCCCGTATTCTGATGTAACTCAGTGCTTAAAATGACGAACTCCGGTGAACACCATTGCCAGGCCGTACTCGTTGGTCGCCGTGATCACTTCCTCATCTTTCACGGACCCGCCGGGTTGAATCACGGCTGTAATTCCATACTTCGCCGCCTCGTCGATTCCATCTCGAAAAGGGAAGAAGGCGTCGGATGCGAGTACTGAACCCTTGATAGGCAGCTGAGCGCGCATCGCCCCGATCTTCACGGAATCCACGCGCGACATCTGTCCCGCGCCCACACCCACCGTTTGTCCTGCGCGAGCATAAACAATCGCATTTGATTTCGTATGCTTACAAACTGTCCAGGTAAACAATAGATCCTTGATTTCGTCTTCAGTCGGTTCGCGCCTGGTAACAACTTTTAGTTCTTCTCGTTTCAATTTATGCGTGTCACGTGTTTGCACCAGCATGCCACCACCTATCTGTTTGTACTCAAGACCGTCCATGGCTTCCGGTGCGACTGCACGCAACACTCGTAAGTTCTTTTTCGTGCGCAGCACCTCTACCGCCCGCACATCGTAATCGGAAGCAATGACCACTTCCGTAAAAATCTCTATGACCCTACGGGCGGCCGCCTCGTCAACTTTGCGATTCAAAGCTACGATACCGCCGAAGGCCGAGGTTGGATCAGTGGCAAGCGCGCGACGGTAAGCCTCCTCGGCCGATGCTCCCAATGCAACGCCTACTGGATTGGTATGTTTGATAATCGCGCAGGCTGGCTCGTCGAAGTCACAAACGAGTTGCCAGGCGGCGTCAGCATCGACATAGTTGTTGAAGGACATCTCCTTGCCGGAAATCAACTCGGCGTGAGCGACACCCTCAGGCTCGTCCCTGTCATAAAGCGCGGCGAACTGGTGCGGGTTTTCGCCGTAGCGCAAGTCGCCGACTTTTTTGAGCCGCAATTTCAACATCGGCCATAGCGCATTGTGCGGCGTCGTTTCAGCAATCATTTCCTCCAACGACGCATCGCAACTCGCTTGAAAACTCTCCAGCGCGGCGTGCGCTCCCAGATAATTGAAGACGTGTGCGTCGTACTCGCAAGTGCGTTGGAATGCTTTGCACGCGAGCGCGCTCCGTGTCGCCAACGAGAGCGCGCCGCCCGTGCGATTCAATTCTTTGAGCAAGCCCGCGTACGCTTCGGGCGAGGCGACTACAGCAACCATCTTGAAATTTTTCGCCGCCGAACGGATCATCGCGGGGCCGCCAATGTCGATTTGCTCGATGGCTTCGTCGAGTGTCACGCCTTCGCTCGCGATTGTTTGCGCAAACGGATAGAGGTTCACGACAACCAAATCAATCGCCTTGACACCGTGCTCGCGCATCGCCGCTTGATGGTCGGGATTGTCACGAAGCCCAAGCAGGGCACCATGGATCTTCGGATGCAGAGTCTTCACACGCCCGTCCATCATTTCCGGAAAACCCGTCACTTCGGAAACGTCGCGCACGTCGATACCAGCCTCCCGCAAAACTCTTGCGGTTCCCCCAGTGCTTATGATTTCAACATCGAATTGCGTTAGTTCGCGTGCAAATTCGACAATACCAGTTTTGTCCGAGACGCTGAGCAACGCCCGACGTATAGTCTGTAACCCTAAATCGTTGTTTTCGGTCATACTGTTTTTGAACCTGAAAGGATAAGTGGAAAATGAAAGACGCTCTTTGCCCACTGGAATTCTCTGTCCGCAATGCTAGCTTGGAATCTTCGTAACGTTGCGCGGTAGATTCACGAAAAAATCGTGCGTGCGTGAATAACCAAATCGTCCTACTGAGTACTCTACACCGGTCGGTACCAGACTGAGCGAGAAGCGATGCCGGCGTCCATCGCGCGCAGTTTCACTAATGTAGAATCCAAGCAGATACTGGCTCCTTAAATCTTCTTCAATCGCCTGGAAAACCGGTGTTAGATTGTTAGTCTTATTC
>JAIVJP010000481.1 GCA_020199975.1 Acidobacteriota bacterium | reverse complement strand
CAGCGTGCGTATTCGTTGGCATCGTTCCAGGAGACGTGTGTGACCGGCTCATTCGGCATCGTTTGTGAGCCGCCTCCTTCCGGCGCACGCCAGTTCGCGCCGTCAATGCGCGTCCACTTACCGTTCTTCATATCAAAGACACCTGACCATCCAAATCGTTCGGCTTCCGTCTTGAAGCCGGTCGCGGCGACGAACCGCGCGAACTCCGCAACTGTCACTTCGTGCGCGTCCATCCAAAAAGATTCGAGTTTTACTTCATGCGCGGGTGCTTCATACGGCATCCCGTCGTTGGTGCCCATAAGGAAAGTGCCGCCGCGTATTAAGAGCATCCCGGCTGATGCGGGCTGGTCCGGCGTGTTAGCGCGCACGTGTTGCTCGGCGGCGTCAATGCTCGACGTTGGAACGCCCTGATGGGCAGAGCGGTTTGCTGCCGTTTCGGTCGTTGGCTGTCCGCACCCGCACGTCACGACAAGGGTGAACGTCCCAATTACCCACCGCACACTGAGTGAAATGCTGGAGCTTCCTCTTCTGAAAATCATGGTTGACAGGATTGATAAATCGGCGTCGCATTATTTCTAATGTACGTTCATTTGCTTAAAGTGAAACTGCCACACGAAAAATAGGTAAACAGCTCGATTAAAAATTGAGCTTCAGACCGAGCTGGATATTTCTGGGAGCGCGGGCGCTTCCAATGCTCCCGAAGTCCCCGCTGGACACATTCGTGCTGGGGTTGCCAAAATTCGTATGGTTGAAGGCGTTAAAGAAGTCGCCCTGAAGCAGGAACCGGAGGCGCTCGCCAACCTTGAACCTCTTGCGCACGGAGAGGTCCCAGGAATAGTAACCGGGCCCCAGGATTTGGCCGATGCCCGCCGTGCCCCGGCGACCATCCGGCGCCCGGGCGAACGCCTCGGCGTTGAACCACTGGTCTGCGGTCGGATTAGGGATGCTCACGTCGCCGCCAATATAGTCCGCGCGCCGGGTGCCGATCGAGGTACTGCCAGACACCGTCAGGGACTGGCCGCTCTGCAACCGCGTAATGCCGCTGATTTCCCAACCGGCGAGCACATTCTTGACGAAGCCTGAGGACTTACGGAAGAACGGCAGCCGGTAAGTATAGGTGGTCACGAAGATATGCCGGCGGTCAAACGAGGTGGGGCCGTAATTGAACCTCTTGTTGAACGGGTCTTCGCCGCTGGCCGCATCCGTCAACGTCTTCGACCAAGTGTAGCTGGCCGTCATCGTCAGATCGCCTTTGCGCTTCGCCGCGTAGAGCTGCATCGCGTTATAGTTCGAATTGGAGTCAGACATTCGCATATTTATTCCGGAGTACCCTTTGAAGGGCCGGAGGAAGTTGGTTGTTGCCCGCTGCGATGACGGCAGTGCGGCATTGGCTACAAGGGCTTCGAAAGTAGGCTGATTGATGTCTATGATGCGGACCAGATGCCTCCCCACATTGCCGACATATGCTGCCTCGAAGAAAACTCCGTAGGGCAACTCGCGCTGCACGCCCAGGCTCCAGTTCATCACGTACGGGACATCCAAATTCGGGTCAAGGGCCGCGATGGTAACGAACGGAGTTAATCTGGAAGCTACGCCTCCAGTCGGGTCCGAGAGGTTGCCGTTCTCGAATGACTTGCTGAGCACAAACGGTGGACTGCCGCCCAGAGGGAAGATCAGATTGTTGTCAAACTTGTGATAGAACATGCCGAAGCCGCCGCGCAAGGCTGTTTTGCTGTCTTTGAACGGAGACCAGGCGAAGCTGAAGCGTGGGGCAAAGAGGTTCCTCGTCTCCACGAAACCACGCGGCGCGCCCGCTGGGACGCCCTGCACTTCGGGGCTATTAGCCGTAATCACGCGGCCAACCTCCTGCGACGGTATACCGTCACCAGCGCGGATCAGGCCATTAAAGCGATTGCCTCCGCGGCTAGTGTCAATCGTGCCGTCGGGACGGAGCGTCACCGCCCGGGCCGGATCGTAGAGGCGCGGGTCGAAGTTAGCCATGTTATTCGCCTGCGTGTAGGTAGGCTCAATACGCTGCCAGCGAAGCCCCATCTCCAGGCTCAGACCCGGCCTCACCCGCCAGGTGTCCATAAGAAAAGCTTCTAATTGCGTGAATCGGTAGAATGGAATAGGTTTGTCTGACGCTTCACTGTAGGTGCGGAAATTTCCGAGCAGGGAGTCAGCTAGCGCATTGCCGGTGGACCTCGAGTTGCCCGCAGTGCTGAAAGAGATGTCGCCTAGGTAATCGGAGGATGCTCCCTGATCGATTCGATTTCGTATGAGCAGGACACCGCTCTTGAACGTGTGAGGGCCCTTGAGCCACGTGAGGTTGTCGGTGAAAGAGATGTCGGTGTGAAGCGTCTGGTTTGTGCCTGCCGGGCCGACGATACTATACCGTTAGGATAAAGCCCCCCGGGAAACAACTGGGGAAAAGTGAACCCATAGGGCTCGCGCTTCCACACGTCGCCTTCCGGGAGGGTGCGCTGGGGCAGCCACGCCGCGGTGGCCCTGGCTTCGTTGATCATCTTCGAAGTGACCTGCCACGTGTGACCAAGTTGGGCGGATGTGCCCGGGCGCACGCGGTTAGTCGAGATCGTCGGCAAGGGCGCGCTAATGAAGGTCCCAAAAGGGTCAATCAGATCGTAGTCGTCATGTAGATAACGACCATAAAGGGTTTGCCGATCGCTGAGCTTGTAATCGATCCGGCCAATCACCTCCCACCAGTTGAAGGGATTGGGCTCGAGGAAAAGCGCGTTGTTGCCTATAGGCAGATCAACGAAAGCCCCGGCCCGCGCCTCCATAGCGCCGTAAATCATGGCGATAGCCCTGCCATCGGTCGTGATCCTTGACGCCGGGATGATATTTCCGGGAAAGCATCCCCGGCGGTCGGCGGGCGTCACCACAGCACCGCCTGTGAGGACGGGAGCCGTACAGGGGAGCGTGGTGGTAGGATCTCTAAGGACCCCATCGTCAGCGGTGCCGACGACTCCATCGGGGCCCCGCAGGCGGAAACTGAGATCGCCCGTTCGTTCAGCGCGCGTCGGAATCGTGCGCAGGATGGGGCCGACAGACCTCCGAATCCTCTTCGCCTCATAGCCGGTAAAGAAGAAGAGCTTATTCTTGAAGATGGGGCCGCCGAGGCTGAAACCATAATTGTTGAAGCGCAGAGGTCTGCGTTCGACCACCTGCCGGCCGACGCGCGGGTCGCCGGGTGGCACCCTCAGTTGCGGTGGAGCGCTCGGGTTGTCCGTGAAGCGGCCCGCTGCGTTGCTAAAGAAGCTGTTGGCGTCGAGCTTGTCGTGGCGGAAAAATTCCCAGCCACTGCCGTGAAACTTATTCGTCCCGCTGCGGGTCGTGACGTTGATCGCAGCGCCGGAGTGGCGCCCGTACTCGGCGGAGAAGTTGGAGGTCTGAACCTTGACTTCCTGAATAAAGTCCACGCCAACGTTATTAATTTGGCTGGTATTGCTGCCGGAGTTCGAGTTGTAGCCGCCGTCCACGGTCAGGGTATTGGTG
>JAIVJP010000197.1 GCA_020199975.1 Acidobacteriota bacterium | reverse complement strand
CTTCTCACTGGCTCATAAGATTGGCGTAGCGGTTCCCAAAACGGTGCTGTTACCACAGAAGAATTACGTCCCGGGAATCGTCCCCGAGAGCCTGCGCAACCTGGAGTTCCCTCTCGACTGGCAGGGCATAATTGATTACATCGGTCTGCCCGCTATTCTGAAACCCTTTGACGGCGGCGGTTGGAAAAACGTTTCCCGAGTCAATTCTCTCCAAGAGCTGTGGTCAGTGTATGACGCGACGGGTACGCTCTGCATGACGCTGCAGGAGTTTATTAACTTCGACCAGTTCGTGCGCTGCTACTGCGTAGGACAGCAGGAAGTGATGATCATGGCCTACGATCCACGGAAGCCATATCTATCTGGTGAGCAGTATATTCACGACCCCGACTATCTCGCTCCAAAGCTCGCGGAGCGCGTGACGAAGGACGTTCGCACCCTTTGCACCGCGCTTGGGTATGACCTCAACACGGTCGAGTTTGCGATCAAAGACCATATTCCTTACGCCATCGATTTCATGAACCCGGCGCCGGATGCGGAATTGGCATCGGTTGGCGAGTTCTACCACAACTGGATCGTCTCAGCGATGACAGACTTTATTTTCAAAAAGCTCGCTGAGCCTCGCACGCAGCCGCGCTACCGTTGGGACGCATTGCTCAATCCGGAATCGACCCTGACGTCTGCGGTGGCATCCGGAACCGAGCAGCAGGGCCGAATGATAGTGCCTAAGGTGGATAGTTCGAGTAAGCCAACCGAGGCCGCTGTTTCGACCGATAAACAGAAAGCGAACGCAGCGTCGGCCACCTTTGAGACGAAGGCTGCCAGTGACGAAGGCTCCAAAGCGCAAACTGGTCAGGCCGGGTCACGCAGCGCGCGCAGGACCAAATCAGAAACGATGGGTAAGACACCGGCCCGGAAGAACAAGAAGAATCCTGATACATTTCGTTCGAAAACGACCCATTAAATCACCGAACACTCAAGGTGGGAAACGTAAGGCAGAAGCTGGTCCTGGTGCAGTTTAGGCGGGTATGAAATACCTTTCAATTACAGAACCGAGGAGCGACGGGGTTCTGTTGCGCGACCGTCAACCAGGCATAACATTTGGTCTTCTTGCGAATTGAATGGTATGACACCAACCCGGTCGTTACCGCTCCTCGGTTCTGTAAATGAGTGGAAACGTCTCTCGAATATCAAACTGCAGTAGAACCCAGAAGCTTGATCGCTTCTGCCTTTTTCTTACCACAGTTGTTCTCTTAATCGATCGAACGTGGCTTGCGTCGCGCGGAAAGCAACCTGCCGGCCAGAAGACTGGTTAGCCATGCTACCAGGGAGGAGGAAGCGAGCGCCCAACCGATACCTGCGATCGCCTGATCAGCATAAGTCCCAATCAGGGCCACAAGCGTGCTCGCGTTGGTTACCCGGGCGGCAAGGAGTCGAACGCGAGTTAACGTCTGCAGCCAATTGATGCGGCTTAGCTCCGCGGAAAGATAATGATCGTCGTCATTGAGACGAACGTAATAGTCCGCTTCGCGGCGAGCATAGCGGACCAGCGCCTTTTCGGAAGTCTCGTGGGCCGCATCACGATACTGGTGGATCACATGCGCCAACTTGCCATTTCGCAGCGCTACATCGGCAAGGCCGAGCCGCGCTCGAAACGTTCGCGGTTCCAGCTCAATCGCTCGCTGGAAGCTACGTTCAGCTCGCGATGCTTCATTGCACTCCAAAAAGCCCTCACCAATCAGTGACAGCAAAGCGGCATCCTCATCAGCTCTCATGGCTGACAGTCGGAGAGCGGCACGCGCGCGCGAAAGCAGACGCGCATCTCCCCGAGCGCTTGCCTGCGAACGGAGCAGGCGGGCGAAGTCGTAAATCAGCCGGCCGTCCCGAGGAAGAACATTCAATGCCCTGCGGAAAGCTTCGCCGGCTTCTCTAAGGCGGCCAGCAATGCGTAGCTTGTTTCCGACTTCTCTTAGCAGGATCGCTCGCTCGACATCGCTAGGGGAAATGCCGTGAGCGTCGCTTCGTTCCTCGACATGCTCTCTTTTTCCGCCCAGCTTAAACTCCGCAGTCGCATTGTCCAGGACGTCGGATGGTGCAAGTTTGAGCCAGTCCAGATCGCGATTTATGGATTTCGGGTCGCAGAGATAGTCTCGCAGCTCACGCGTTCTCAAATCGATCTTGTCGTCATGAATAAGCGGGAAGAGTCGCTGTACCATCTCGCGGTAACGCCGACCACCAGAAGCGAAAACAAAACCGGTCCCTCTCCCTGTAATCTGGCTGCGGTAGCGATAGCGCACTCTACCGCCGCGCCGAAGTGTGCGAACCGCGTTCGTATCCACTCGTTCAACTTCCGCCAGGCTAAGCTGCTGCCTCCGCCCTGAGATGAGCTGAAATAGGAACGGCATCACCCCAGGGAAAAGGTTCCACGCCCGCTTCCTGGTTGAGTGTAGCGTAGGTCAGCTAATTGCACGAGTGTTTGGGTCATGCAGTCGGCTCCCACTACGCGAGCCACAGGAAACCGTGCAAAGTCCAAAAAGATTCTCGCCCTTTCATCCTGCAAGGCTTGTTCGACAGCAGGAAAATCGGTAGTGTCTGCTCGCTCGTGTCGAACAAGCTCTGAAAGAGCGCTATGGTTACCCGCTAGTGAGAGCTCAAACCGGTAAGCCGCGCTCTCAGTTTCCACCACACAGGACCACTGAAACGGATTCGCGAGAGTTGCCATCGCGGCAAGGTCGCTAATGCTCTCCCCGTATTGGCTGACGATGGCTCTTGCCTCGATCCTTGCCTCATTGATCGCAAACCAGTGAAGCGACGCCAGGCTACCCCAATACACTGCAATCACCACCAATGCCATGAGGGCGATCCGGAATCCCCATCTTTGTGCTGCGCCCAACTTCAATGAAATTAGAAGACCAACTAGAACGATAATCCAAACGGTTGTGAGCACCAGGGGCTGGTCCAGACCCCGCTGGATAGGAACGGTGAGCACCAGATAGGTGAATAGCAGCGCCAGCAACAACCAGATACCCAATTGCAATTTCGACTTCGAGGTTAGCAAGAAGCAGGCGCTTCCCAGAATCATCCAGAGAAAAGGATCGATAATAAAAATGAAGTCACCATAGAACCACTGTGAACTCCACGGCAGAAAGGGACGGATTCCATAGTTGTTGGTCCAGTCCATGAAGGGATGTGTCGCGCTAACAAGCAGCGACGCAATCATTAACCCCTTCAATCTGACCGAAGGTTGACGCGCACGAATTCTGGCGATCGTGCGATCTGCAAAATAGACGATCAGTGGAAGAGTTACTCCGAGGACAATAGCTCCAAGGATTGAATGGGTGATGCCGCGATGGTGGTGAAGGTAGTTCCAGCGGCCACCAATCAGCGTCACTATGTCGGAGTCTGGAACATTCGCTGCAAGAATGCAGAGAACTGTCGCCCCGGGTGACAACTTTTCCAGTCCAGCTTTTGAGGCGGCTAGCCCGACAAGCGAATGGGTAAGGTTATCCATGCGGGGATCAGATTCGTAAGCCGATTCCCTATTGGTGACAAACGCTCTGGTTGAAACGTTATACGGAAATCAAAACCATAACTGGGAATATTGATTAGAAGGTCAGTTCTGCTGCCGGAGACTCCGCCGGAAGCTGGGCGAAGCGATCGGGATCCAGTTTCTGTAATTCCCGAGTAGCTTCTCGGGCGGCCGCCGATAAGGGCAGGGGCGCTCCATCAGTGTCTTTTGCCTTGCGTGCGGCGTTGCCTATCTGGAAGAGAATATCTGCAGCCTCTTTTTTCTTGCCCTGCTTCTGATAAACCATGGCCAGCCGAAGGTTAGCCGTCTCCGGGGTGATGATCACGCCGTCCTGTGACGCAATCTGACTGTAAAGCGGGGCCGCTTCGTCATACTTGCCGTCGGCTTCCTTAGCCTGAGCGAGCGCAAACCTGGCTAGCGTGGCGATTTCACTGTAGTTGCTCTTGCTCAGTTCGGCCAGCTCGCTGATTCCCTTTTCTCGATCTACATACAGAAGATTCGTAGCCATGAAATACCGTGCTTCCGTTCGGTAGGGGTCTCCATACTTGGCTACAACCTTCTGAAACTCTTCAATCGCTTTCTGAGCCCGCTCCTGTTCGTTTGCGTAGGTGCTAGCGGGATCTAGAGGAGAGGTCGAAGTGACCGGGGCTCTAGCGATCGCAATTCCCCGTCCCAGCGCGCGACGGGCTTCGTCGGCCTTTCGCCGGCTCCAAGTGAGCCATACTCCCACGACTATGGCGAGCAAAACGACGGCGGCGATTCCATACAGAATCGCTTTCCCCCGGCCCTCGAGTAGATTGCCCAGACGATCGAAAAGGCTGATAGTTGTGTCGCGAAATCGGTCGTGCTGGAGTTCTCGCACGCGCTTCTTTTTGTATCGAGCCACTGATTTCCTTCTCGCAAGTCCCTATGGTGAACTACGTTCTTCTAAATGTATGATAAGCGAAACAAGCACTCTAATGGGCGTCACGAAATCTTGTCAAGCGAGCTTATCAGCAGGTCCTGGTGTAGTTTGGCTAGGACGCGGTCATACCGCTCGACCAGAGAAC
>JAIVJP010000480.1 GCA_020199975.1 Acidobacteriota bacterium | reverse complement strand
CCCTATCGCTTAACGCCCAACAACCAACGCCGACCCCTGCCTCGAAACCAGGTGGCGAGCCGCAAAAGCCGGACGCTCAACTCTCGTCGGCTCGGCAAAGTGATGACGACGTGGTCCGCATCACGACGAACCTGGTCCAGGTTGATGCTGTGGTTACTGACAATAAAGGCAAGCCGGTAACGGACCTGCGTCCCGAAGAAGTAGAGATAAGGGAAGATGGTCGACCTCAGAAGATCACAAACTTCTCATTCGTCTCCCTGGAATCGATTGACAGACCTGACGACGAACAGGTCGACAAGAACCTGCGACCAACTCCACCCATCCGTCTAAGGCCAGAGCAGGTGCGCCGCACGATAGCGCTGGTGGTTGATGACTTAGGCCTTTCTTTTGAAAGCACTTACTACGTACGCCAGGCGCTAAAGAAATTCCTCGATCAGCAGATGCAGCCGGGTGATCTGGTAGCGATTATTCGCACGGGCGGCGGTATCGGTGCCCTACAGCAGTTCACCTCGGATAAACGACAGCTATACGCTGCAATCGAGAAAGTGAAATGGAACCTCCACGGGCGAGGGCAGATTGGGGCTTTTGCGCCGATAGGTGGTGAACCACTCGAAGCGGGATTAGGCGATGCCCCGGGCGGCGCCGACCGCCACACGAACGAAGAGATCGAGCAATTTCGCGAAGATCTTTTTGCCGTGGGAACGTTAGGTGCGCTGAACTACATCGTGCGGGGCTTGCGGGAATTGCCCGGGCGAAAATCCGTAATTTTGATGTCCGACGGAATTCAAATCTTCAACGCATCCGATTCGTTTGGCGCCAGTCGAGTGCTGACCAGCTTGCGTCGTCTAACTGATTTGGCGAACCGTGCCTCGGTAGTTATCTATACGATGGACGCACGAGGACTGCAGGTACTCGGGCTCACCGCCGCTGACTCCACGCAGGGAATGACGCCGGACCAGATCGAGCGCGGCCTGAGCGATCGCCGGACAAGATTCTTTGAGTCGCAAAACGGGCTCAGCTATCTAGCTCAACAAACGGGCGGTTTGGCTATCCGCAACAGCAACGACTTGAGCGGTGGGATTAGACGTGTGCTCGAAGACCAAAAGAGCTATTACCTGATCGGTTACCGACCCGACGACTCGACTTTCGAAACGGTGTCGGGCCGCCGAAAGTTTCACAACCTTAGCCTGAAGATCAATCGGCCGGGTAAATACAATGTTCGCATGCGTAACGGGTTTTATGGAATTACCGATGAAGAGGCGGTGCCTGAGAGGCGCACTCCCCAACAGCAATTACTTGGCGCACTGACGTCACCTTTCAATGCTGCGGGCGTGCATCTCCGCCTGACGTCTCTTTTCGCCAACGATCAAAATGCAGGCTCCATCATGCGCTCGTTGTTGCACGTCAGGGCGCGGGATCTTACTTTCAAGGCTGAGCCGGAGGGCTGGTACAAAGCTGAATTCGAAGTTGTAGCGATTACGTTTGGGGATAACGGAGTTGTAGTTGATCACATCAACAAGACCCACACATTGCGCGCCAAAGGCAAAACGTACGAGCGCATTCTCAAAGACGGTTTTGTCTATAACCTTACCGTTCCCATAAAGAAACCCGGAGCGTACCAATTGCGCACTGCCCTGCGGGATGAAGAGTCTGCGCGGATTGGCTCCGCAAATCAGTTCGTGGAAGTCCCCGACATCAAGAAGAACCGGCTTACTATTTCAGGAATCCTGGTTCGCGGACTGTCTCAGGAGGCTTACAAGAAAGCTGAAAGCGGGCAGGTGAACCAGGAAGTGAGTTCTGAGGACCCGACCGACGAAGCAGATCCTACAGCCGGCGCGGCGGTTCGGCAATTCTCACGCGGACAGGTGATGGAGTATGCGTTTTTTATTTACAATTCGCAGTTAGACAAAGCGTCCGGAAAACCGAATCTTAAATCTCAGTTGCGCCTCTTCCGAAATGGAGAGCAGATATTTGCCGGAAACGAACTTCCGGTGAATTTGCAAAACCAGCCTGACTTGAAGCGCTTGGGCGCGGCCGGCGCTTTGCAGCTAGGTACGAACATGTTGCCGGGCGAGTATGCACTTCAGATTGTAATTACGGATCTCCTGGCGAAAGAGAAGCGTCGAGTCGCATCGCAGTGGATTGATTTTGAAATTGTGAAATAGATGTCAGGGTGGCAGGTCTGAGGTGTCAGGTGCCCGATACGGCGCGCGTCAGACGACTCGCACCTCTGACTAGTTTTACGGACTTTCACGACTCAATAGCACCGTCCGACTGGCACCTGGCACCCGGCACCTGAGACCCGACACCCGGCGCTCGACACCCGACACCCTTCTTATGCGTTCCGTTATCGTAGGCACCGCAGGCCACATCGACCACGGCAAGAGTGCATTGGTGCGTGCTCTCACGGGAAGGGATCC
>JAIVJP010000196.1 GCA_020199975.1 Acidobacteriota bacterium | reverse complement strand
CTCCAAAGAGAGACCGGTTGGTCGTTCGCGAATTACCGCGAGGTTCTCGCGCAGAATATTGTCCTGGAATCAATATTCGCCAGTGTCGGTGTCTCAGTTCTGACAGTGTTGTTTTGTGGAGCTGTCGGTGTTCCGCTCGCCTTTCTTTTCGAGCGCTATACATTTCCGGCGCGGCGACTGTTTTCTACCCTCGCCGCTTTACCGCTGGTTCTGCCGCCACTCGTGGGCACAGTCGCGTTCATCTTTCTCTGCGGCGAGTCAGGTATCCTGGCGCGGTTGGCGCAGTCAGTCTTCCAACTCGAGCGGTCGCCCTGGTCACTGCGCGGTTGGCCGGCACTGTTGCTCTTCCACACCTACACGATGTATCCCTTCTTCTACATCCTGACCGGGGCCGGGCTTGCTAGAATCGACGCGTCGCTTGCGGAAGCCGGCCGTAGCCTGGGCGCTTACCGCGCGCGCGTGATCACTAGGATCGTCTTACCACAACTAACGCCCTCGCTCATCGCCGCGGCATTACTTACCTTCATGACGTCGATGGCTTCGTTCAGCGCCCCACTTCTCTTTGGCGGCGGCGTGCGCGTGCTGACGCTGGAAATCTATACCGCCCGGCAGCGCGGAGATGCGACGCTGGCGATAACGGAAACCGTAATCCTCGCGGCGATATCACTAAGCGCACTGTTCTTCTTTCAGCGTTACGAAGGAACGCGAAAGTTTGCCGCTGCAGCATTGAAGGGTTCGACCAGGCAACGCCGCGCCATTGCCAAGGGCAAGTCGCGCGCGATTGCAATCATCTGCGCTGTGCTCTTTTCAATTTTACTCGTTTTGCCTGTAGCCTCCCTGGTGCTGGTCAGCTTTGCACGCGAAGGAAATTGGACCACGCAAACTTTGCCTACTTCCTACACCCTCGATAACTACGTGAAATTATTTTCCGACTCCCGGGCCAGCGAAGTTGTTCTTAACAGTCTAACGATGTCGGCAGTCGCCGCTGGCGCAGCGCTGCTCTGGAGTTTTTGTGTGGCCGGCCTGCTGGCAAGAAAGGGGAGCCGCAAAGGGAAGCGGCTCCTTTCGTGGTTGATTCTGGTGCCCTGGGCGCTTCCGGGAACCGTGGTTGCAGTTTCGCTGGCCGAAGCTTACGGAAAACCATCACCGTTATTGGGTTCTTTTATTCTCGTCGGCACGTTTTGGATTTTGCCGGTCGTCTATTTCCTGCGCTTCATGCCTCTGGTCGTGCGCGCAGTGCAGGCGAGTCTCGAACAGATCGATGCGGCACTTGAGGAAGCAGCGTCGAGCCTGGGCGCCGGTTGGTGGCAACGGTTCATACGAATTACTGTGCCGCTGGTCTGGCCGGGAGCCATCGCCGGCACTCTGCTGGCTTTTGTTATTGCGCTGGGAGAATATGTGGCTTCGGTGCTGGTGTTTGTGCCCACGAATCGTCCGGTTTCCATTGCGATTGCCTCGGAGTTGCGCGATTTCAATTTAGGAACGGCAGCAGCATATGGGGTAGTTCTGATGCTGATGATCGGAATTATTATGATGGTCGCCACTCGACTGGAAAAACTACGCACCTGAGAGGGCCAGAGGTAAAGCAAAGCGTTAGTTGTCTTCCAGCTTGAAGTTTGTCGGTGAACGTTCTTTTGCGGCTTTGCCGCCGCCCAGTGCGGTAAGGCTCTGCCTTACCGTTGGTCTCCTAAATCGAGTGGAGGCTACGCCTCCGATGCATGAGGCAGAGCCTCATGAAAAAATACCGCGCGCCGGAAAGGACAGACTAATTGCCGCTCTAGCATTCTCATTCGCTAGTAACCTCTCCCCCGCACGCGCTCAGGAAGCTTCGCCCACGCCAACCCCGGCGACTCAGTCAATCGATAAAGCCGAGCTTCACCAGGCAGTGCTCGATCTGACAAACCCCTGGACGGTGATGTGCATCGCGGCCCATCCCGACGATGAAGACGGGACTACCTTAACCGTATTGCGACGGAAGTATGGCGTGCATACAGTCAGCTTGTTCTCAACCTATGGTGAAGGCGGACAAAATGCAGTAGGCCCTGAACTCTATGAAGAACTCGGTGTAATCAGAACGCGGGAGACATTAAAGGCCTCGGAGATTCAGGGTTCCGAGCCACACTTTTTGGGATTGAACGATTTTGGTTTTTCGAAATCAGCGGAAGAAACGTTTAAAGCCTGGGGCCAGGATGAAGCGCTGCGCCGGCTGGTTTTGAAAATTCGTGAACTGCGCCCCGATGTGATCATTACCAATCACGACACCTCGCGCGGCCACGGCCACCATCAGGCGACTGGCCGGCTGGTACTGGAGGCTTTCGACGCTGCTGCCGATTCCAAACGTTTCTCCGAGCAGCTTAACAAACTCAAACCCTGGCAAGTGCAGAGGCTCTTTGTGCGAGTGTTTGGTGGCGCCGCCAGTCAGCCGCTTCAGGGCGCAACTGAAAGGATCATCTCAATCGATCCAAACGAAATCGATCCGGTACGTGGTACTACGTTTGCCGAACAAGCCCTGACCGCACTCCAGCAACACGCGACGCAGGGACCATGGCCAAAGTCCATGGCACAGATGTTAAGAGCACGGCGGATCGAAAGTGGAAAACTGCAGCTGATTCGCTACCGTCTGATTCGGGAGGCGAAGTCCGTTCCCTCATTACCGGAAAGCGCCACCACCCCACTTGACGGATTGGAGTTACTGCAAGTGCCTGAAGGAATCCAGCCAGACATTGCAGCGCCGAAAATTGACGGGCGGCCGTTGACTGAGTTTGTCGATCGGCCGGATCGAGTCCTGGCAGCGCTGGTTGATTGGCGGGCGAGCCAAACCCCCGAGCCTTCACCGGCAAAGGATTCCGATCGTCTTCACTTGTTCGAATCCCGTGCCAACCGGGCGCTCGCGATCGCTTCCGGAGTTTCTTTGACATTAAGCTCGCGCGCTCCGGTGCTGGTACCGGGTGTGAACACGACGTTCTCGATCGAGATTGCGAATGCCGGGAGTCGCAGCGTAACCGTTGATGATCTTCGCTTCCATAGCTGGGGTCAGGTCACCCCAGTTAAGACTGCAGATCTACTGCTACCGGACACCGAAACAGTGGTTACTGTCGATAGCACTACGCCAAAGAATGCAACCCTCACAGTTCCGAACGAAGAACATCTTTACGATGGCCTCTTCCTCGGCAAACCCTTTAGCGCTGTAGCCACGCTTGAGATTGATGGTGCGAGATTCTTCGTCAGCGCCGAGAGCGCGCGCGAAGTAGCGCCAGCCGTTGAGATCAGGAAGATTTCACCGTCGCTACTGGTTTGGACCCCGGGTCGGCGGGATCAGACACTGACCATGACTGCGACAGTAAGGAACAATCTGGAAGCTCCTTTTCGCGGAGTTTTGGCCCTCAACAGTCAGGCGCTGGGGATTTCGGCTGTTGGCGCAAGTGTGACGCTAAACGCAAATGAAACGCGCCCCGTTGCATTGCGTTCGAACGCCGGCGCATTCAACCGTTCCGGCAGTCGACCCGGTTCGAGAGCGAAGTTCAACCTGGCGTCTGTGCTCGTAGAAGACACGGCCGCAACCCCGATTACCAGGCGAAACGTGCCGGTTGTTTTCAGCGATGCGCGAGTGGCTCCCGGCATTCGCGTTGGTTACGTGGCCAGCTATGACCAAACGCTCGAGCATGCGCTCGCCGCCCTCGGAGTAAACTCCAAGGCATTAACCATTGAAGCGATCATGAGCTCTGAACTCTCGATGTATGACACAATCATCATCGACAACCGTGGCTATGAAGCACATCCGGAATTGATCGTGGCAAACCAACGTTTGCTGGAATTCGTGAATGCAGGCGGCACGCTGCTGGTCTTCTACCACAAATCGAACGAATGGAATCCTGATCCGAGCAAGAAACGCCCGCAGCTGGCGCCTTATCCAATCGTGCTCGGTGAGGAACGCGTGACGGACGAAACCGCCCCGGTTAAGTTTCTTTTGCCACGTCATCGACTGCTGAACTTTCCCAACCGAATTCGTCAAGCCGATTTTGCAAATTGGATTCAGGAGCGCGGACTCTACTATCCGAAGCAATGGGACGAACACTACAGCGCGCTTCTGTCAACCCATGACCCCGGCGAGCCACCGCTGACCGGTGGACTTTTGGTAGGGCCCTACGGCAAGGGTGCTTACATCTACACCAGCATGGTTTGGTACCGGGA
>JAIVJP010000479.1 GCA_020199975.1 Acidobacteriota bacterium | reverse complement strand
GTTTGTGTTGGCCTCCGCTTATGACTCCGGCTGGACAACTAACATTCCCATCGAATTCTTTCTAAAACAGGATTCATTGCTGGCCTGGTCACACGATGGACAGCCGATCCCGCCGGAACACGGCGGACCGGTGCGGTTGATCGTGCCGCAACTCTATGCGTGGAAATCTGCGAAGTGGATTAAGGGCGTGCGCTTCCTGGAACACGACCAACCAGGCTATTGGGAAGAGGGCGGCTACCACATGCGTGGCAACCCCTGGACAGAGGGCGATGGTGAGCGGTTCAGGTGGTCTTAGTTTAGTCTGGAGTCTCGAGTCTGGAGTCAAAAGTCTAGAGTTCTTTTTCTCTCTTCTTGACTCTAGACTCCCGACTCCGAGACTCCAGACTTTCTTACTCGTGAGCAAAGATAATTCTACCGCAGCACCCAAAGACGCCGCCGCCGTAATTCTCCTTCGACAAAACACCGATCCTGGTGACCCGGAGGTGTTCCTGGTACGCCGTAGCGAGAAGCTCGCCTTCCTTGGGGGCTTTAGTGCGTTTCCCGGTGGACAGCTTGATACTTCCGACGCAGCGGTTCAGGTCAGCAATTCCACTGATGCTGAAACTACTGCAGCAATCAGTTGCGCTGCACGTGAGCTATTCGAAGAGCTTGGTGTATTAGTCGCGCGGGGTGCCGAGACTTTAACAAAGGGCCAGCGAGTTTCGCTGCTCGACGATCTCGAGTCCGGGCGCATGTCATGGCCAGAGCTGTTACGACACTACAATCTCAGTCTTGATGCCTGTGATTTTACTTTTGTGGGCCGCTGGGTGACCCCGCCTTTCAGCGCCCGCAGGTTTGATACCTGGTTCTTTCTCGTCAACTGTCCTCAGAAGCAGGAACCAAATGTCACCCTGGGCGAACTCTCCTCAGGAGAATGGATTGCGGCGGGCCGAGCTCATGAACAATGGCAGCAGTCCGAAATCCTGGCAGTGCCACCGACGCTCCACGCATTGAAAACGATTGCCGATGGCCTCACGCCTGATCTTGTCGAGCGCTTCCTGGCAATTCCAGAGGCCCATCGGGAGCCAGTTCGCCGCATCGAATTTCGTCCTAACTACATCTGCTTTCCCGTTCACACCTCCACTAAACCTCCGGCGACTCACACCAACTGCTACTTGATCTACAACTCGCGGGAGATCCTGGTGGTCGATCCCGGGTCGCCCTATAAAGAAGAACAGCAGGCGCTCGCGACCGCGGTCGATGATCTTGTGCGCGAAGGACGATCGGTTCGCGAGATTATCTTGACCCACATGCACCCGGATCACGTAGGTGGAGTAAATGCCCTGCGTGCGCATCTTAGCGAAGAAGTCAGAGTTGCCGCGCATCGCCTTACCGCAGAACCTCTTGCTCCAGCAACAGCGGACAGCGGGATTCGTGTGGACCGTATGATTGAAGATGATGACCTCATCAGGCTCGAGGGTTCGCCCGAGATAGTGTTAAGAGCGGTCTACACTCCCGGGCATACGCGCGGCCATCTCTGTTTCTACGAACAACGAACCGGAACGCTGATTTCGGGCGACAATGTGGTGGGATTGGGATCAATCTTAATCGATCCGCCTGAGGGCAACATGCGTGACTACCTGGAGTCGTTGCAGCGGATGCGCGAGCTCAAGAATCTTTCAGTCATCCTCGGCGGTCATGGTCCGGCGGTGGGAAACCCTTACGGTAAGATTGATGAATATGTTGCCCACCGGCTGGAACGGGAACAGAACATACTTAAAGCTGTGCGAGAGGGCGCCGCGACCCCGCAAGAGATTGTCGCTTGGGTCTACACTGACGTCTCTCCCAAAGCCCACGTGATGGCCGAACGTGCTGTGCTAGCTCATCTCGAAAAGCTCGAAGCAGACGGTCACGTTGTTTATGAGCAGGAGGGTTGGGAGGCCCCCTAAACTCCCCATTGGAGTTATTGCTTAGAGTCTTTCATCTCAAAGTATTAAGATAGCGATATGTCGCTCCCCCGTTTTTAATCCTGAAGGGATTTAAGTCAATAGCCGTGGGCGAGCGTTGCGCGACGCCCACGGAGGATCGAAGAAAAGATTCCTGACCCTGGAAGGGTCAAACAGAGCCCGAAGGTGTGACCCTTTTCAGGGTCAGGCATTGTTTTTTTTCGCCTGTCCGTGGGCGTCGCGCAACGCTCGCCCACGGCTATTAACTGAGATCCCTTCGGGATGAGGCGAAACGCCAAACTGACCCGCTACCGGGCAGGTGCATAGCGTGGCTGGGGAATATGCGCCAAATAATTTTGCAGAATAATCCGATAGCCAGGTAATCATTCAATGCAACTATCAGCAACACTGGGCGAACTGAGAGCAAGCGGTTATAAACGGGCCTCGGTAAAAGATGAACTACGCGCGAACCTCATCAAGAAAATGCGGGCCGGCGCAACAC
>JAIVJP010000195.1 GCA_020199975.1 Acidobacteriota bacterium | reverse complement strand
GCTCACTACAGAACCGCGGTAGCGGTTCTGTAGTGGACCAGGACCTGCTCCAAGTACAGCCTCATAGCCTTTCCGCAAGAGAGCCGCGGCATCAACTTATTCAAATCTCACGGAAACAAGCTTCGACACGCCGACCTCCTCCATCGTCACGCCATAGAGCGCTGGGGCCATTTCCATCGTCCTCTTGTTATGAGTAATGACAATGAATTGCGTGTTCGCAGACATCTGCACAACCTTGTCAGTAAACCGTCCCACGTTTGCTTCGTCTAACGGAGCATCGACTTCGTCGAGCAAGCAGAAAGGCGACGGTCGATAGTGGAAAATGCCCAAAACCAACGCCAACGCCGCCATTGCCTTCTCGCCGCCGGAGAGCAGCAGCACGTTTTGCAAACGCTTACCCGGCGGCTGCGCGATGACATCGATCCCGGATTCCAGTAGGTCGTCGGCCTCTATCAGGCTCATCTCGCCCCGGCCACCGCCAAAAAGCTCTTTGAACAACTCGCCAAAGTTTTTATTAATCTGTTCGAAGGCGTGACGGAATCGCTCGCGCGAACGCTTCTTAATCTCGCGCAGCGCTTCCTCGGTCGAGGAGATGCCATCAACGATGTCCTGGCGCTGAGCTGTCAGAAATAATAATCGCTTCTCTGATTCTGACAGCTCTTCCAGAGCCATCATGTTGACGGCACCAAAGTCCTCGATACGAGATCGCAACTCCTCAACCCGGGCATGGCCTGCTTCCAGGTCAAATTCTTCTTCTGGCGACAACTCCTTAGTCAATTCCTCAAGCGACTGATTTAGTTCGGCTGCACAGTTTTCGCGCACAAACGTTAGCCGTGCCTGGGCCTCGGCACGCTGCACATCGAAGCCACCGCGCGAGTCGCGGATCTCCGCTGCGCGGCGGTTTAGATCTGAAAGTTCTGCCCACAACGCGTCGGCTTGCCGGCGTGCATCTTCCAGTCGGCCCGAGAGTGTGGCGATCTCCTGCTCTTCCTGCGCTCGTTCCTCAGAAACATGATTGGCCTTCTGCTCCAGTTCCGCGATCGACTGCCGCAATTCCTCTGCACGCGTGGTGATCTCAATCACCTCAAACCTATGTGTCTCCACTCGGGCTGCCAGATCGGCATACTCGCCTTCCATGCGCCGCAGTTCAGTCGTGGTGGCGCGCCTTCTTTCCGCAGCCGCAGCGGCCGTAGCCCTTTGGACGGCAAGACCTTCACTTTCTAGTTCAGCTTCCCGTCGCGCCTCGGCCAGCGAGGCAGAGGCTTTGATTACGGTCTCGCCCGACGCAAGCCGTGCTGCCTCGGCTGCTTCAGCCTCGGACAGCGCCGTAAGCCGGCGTTGCTCAACGTCGAGCCGCTCGTCTTCAACCCGCGCTGCGTCTTCGGCAACTACACGAATGTGCCGCTCAGTGCGTTCGATTTCCTGGGCCAGCCCTGTCGCCGTCAGCTCGAGTGTCATTGCCTCACGCTCTTCCCGACCGATGGCTTCGTTCAAATACACCACCGCGTCTTCCAGTCCTACAAGACGAGTGCGGGCCAGTTTTGCTGCCTGTTCAGCCGAGCCGAGTTCAGACCGCAACCCTTTGGAGCGCGCTTCCAGTTCCCGCAACTCTCGTTTAAAGGCCAACAGCCCGGCCCCTTCTTCAACAGCACGCGCGTCGCCCGCGCTAACGAATTGACCTCCGGCCACCCAGTCGCCATTAAGCGTCACGTAAACCTCGCCGGTAGCCAACGACCTCGTTATGGCATCGTCAAGATTGCCGGCGATGCGCGCACCCATCCGTTGCGGCATCGTTCGCTGTAGGATTGAAACCAACTGCCGAGGGGCGCCCAGCAGGTCGCTAATCCGAAGTCGTTCGAGATCTTCGCTGGCGTAGGTAAGAGACAGCGCGGGACGCTCTTCCAGCTCGCACGAAATGGTTTCTATCTCATCACTCGCACCGTGCAGTCCGGCGACGAGAAAACTTGCCCGGCCTCCGTTATTCTCCCTTAACCAGTGCGCGGCGCGTGCCGCATCATCCGGAGTGGGCACCACTATCGACTGAAGAGATGAGCCAAACACACCCTCTACGGCTCGTTCCCACTTGGCATCAACCTTGAGAGCATCGGCCAGAGTGCCGAGGTAATGAAAGTCGCGCGGCGTTTCGGTTTGAGAAAGCAGGAGCTGAACTGCCGATGAGTAATAAGCACGTCTTTGGTCCAGTTCTTTTAAACTCTCCAGCCGGTGCAGGGTCCGGGAACATTCATCGCGCATACGAGTTAGTTCGGCGTCGGTATCACTTACGGCTTCGTGACCTTTGATGACAGCATCAACCGCCGTTTCGCGCTCAGCGTTAAGCCTGGCGACGTGTTCGCGCGTCGTCGTGATCTCGTGGCCAATTCTCTCCGCCTCCGTCTTGCGCTCGGCATGCTGCGCGGCCGCTCGTTCACC
>JAIVJP010000478.1 GCA_020199975.1 Acidobacteriota bacterium | reverse complement strand
GAAGTTGATTGCTCCGCTGGCGGCGTTGGGTTCGGTTGCGTTGAAATAAACACAATGAACGCAGCCTTGCCTGGTGGCGATATTATCGATGCAGGCCTGCAAGACTTGCGCGACGGCCGCGAGACCATCGCTGCCTTGCTTGTAGCGATCGGCGCGCCCCGTCTCCGCCAACTCGGCCTCCAAGTGCCAGACCGCGTGCCTGCTACCCCTGAGCATCGGCTCTATGATCTGCTGGTAGAAGACGATGTTGACGCAGCACACTCACGATACAATTCACTCATTAGAAGACTGGTCAGCTTTGAACGAGCAGCAGCATGCGTGAGAAAGTAACCGCTCTGCGCCTGCATGACTTCATCAAGGCGCTGGGCGGCGCAGCCACGTCGCCAGTTAAAGTTTTTCTGGTTGGAGGAGCGACGGCAGTCTTGTTGGGTTGGCGCGATTCCACAATAGATGTCGATCTGAAGGTCGTCCCAGACAGCGACAGCATCCTGAAAAGCTTGCCGGCGCTCAAGGAACGTTTGGAGATGAATATCGAGCTTGCCGCGCCAGATGATTTTATTCCCGCGCTACCAGGCTGGCAGGAGCGAAGCAGGTTTATTCAGCAAGAAGGAAAAATTGGGTTTTTTCATTACGATTTTTATGCTCAGGCGCTCGCGAAGATCGAGCGAGGCCATGATGCCGACATGCGAGATGTTCGAGAAATGATCCAGCGCCGTTTGATTGAACCGAAGCGCTTACTCGAACTCTTTTCCAGAATCGAAGATCACCTTTATAAATACCCCGCACTTGACGGAGCATCATTTCGTCGCGCTGTTGAGCGCACAGTTGCGGAAGTGAATCAGCGCGGCGGAACAGGTGGTGGGGCAGTTTAGGAGTTCAAACTTTAGTTTGTGGACGCGAAACGACAACCTGAAGGTTGAACTCTAACTTCCAGAATCAAGCAGACCGCGGAACAGACTAACTCTGGTGCAGTTCGATGAGTAGCATGCTGGTCTTCTACTTCTTTGCGGCGATCGTTATCTGGTTGGGCATCCTCTCTCTCCACGGTGGCAAACGATTCGCAGAGTACCTCCAACTCGATATAGCGCGGCCGCTTCCAGGCTTCACACCTTTTGTTTCTGTCATTGCTCCCACACGCGGACTTGTTCAAGGGTTACACGAAAACCTGACAGCACTCTTCCAGCAGGAATATCCGAACTACGAAATCATTTTCGTGACTGACGAAAAGAGCGACCCTTCAGTAAACGTGATCGAAGAGGTCAAACGATCGGTCGCATCGGCTACTCGACGTTCGCACAAAAAGAAAGTTTCCGCCCGTGTAGTGATCGCAGGCGCCGCAGTCTACAGCGGACAGAAGGTGCACAACCTGCGCGTAGCTGTCGGCGAGATCGATTCCAGGAGCGAGGTACTGGTCTTTGTTGATGCGGACGCACGGCCGCAGGTCCACTGGATCACATCGCTGGTTGCGCCTTTGCACGATCAACGCATCGGGGCCGCTACCGGCTATCGCTGGTTTATTCCCATGCATGGAGGACTGGCTTCACACCTCTGTTCCGTTTGGAACGCATCCATTGTCTCCGCGCTTGGGGAAAGCGATGATAAGAATTTCTGCTGGGGAGGAGCGTCGGCTATTCGCCGCGATACCTTCGAACGCTTGAACATCAGGAAACGGTGGCGCGGCACGGTCTCGGACGACTTCGCGCTGACCAACGCGTTGAAAGAAGCCCATATGCCGATCCACTTTGTGCCGGCTTGTTTGACCGCTTCGCTGGAAGACTGCACCTTTAGAGAACTGGTTGAATTCACCACCAGGCAGTTGAAGATCACTCGGGTTTATGCTTCACATCTGTGGAAAGCGGCCCTAATAGGCAGTCTGCTGTTTGTTCTGGTTTTCTTCGGTGGCATTGTGCTGGTGAGCGCGCGGGCGCTTCAGGGGCGCTCGTTTTGGCTCCCCTTGTTGCTGCTTTGCGTGATCTTCGTCCTGGGCGCTTTTAAAGCTTACGTCCGGCTGAGGGCGGTGCAGCTCCCGCTCGCGAAGTACAGCAGAGAGTTGAGCAGAACGCTGCCGGCTCATCTGCTTCTCTGGCCGATAACGTCGGCACTCTTTCTCTATAACGGGCTGCGCGTGGGTACTCTTATTCTCTTCGTCACCTCGCGCTGCAACGCATTCTGCAAAACCTGTTTCTACCACGAAGAGTTGAATAATCCGGGCGACATGACCTTCGCGCAGATTGAGAAGATTTCGCGTACCATGCCGCCTATCACTGACCTATGGCTGTCAGGCGGCGAGCCAACCCTGCGCCGCGACGTCTTGGAGATTATCGATACGTTCGTTGCCAACAACGGAGTCAATCGCGTCAATATTCCCACTAACGCGCTGATCAAATCACGTGTCTATGAGATTGTTGACCGGGCTCTCGGCAAGCATCCTAGGCTCGATCTCTATCTCAACATTGCCCTCGATGGTTATGGCGAAACTCACGATCGCATTCGGGGAGTGCCGGGAAATTGGGGCAAGGCGCTGGATTGCATCGCGTCGCTTTATCCCTTGAAAGGAAAATACACAGATCGTTTTCGACTCAACGTGAACACAGTCGTGTGTGCGGAGAATTACACAGAGATCGAAAGACTTGCGGAATACATGTGGCAGAACTTCCGACTGGACGGTCAATATTTCAATATCATCAGGGGTGAAACACCTGTTGGCGATGAAATCAAACAAGTGCCGGCTGAATCACTGCCGGGCATGTATGCGTATGTCTCGCAACTCACCAAACGCTACGGGGATCGAATGTTCGAGGAGAACGACACCAGCAAGCGGTTCGTCAAGAATGTTGCCTACGTCGGCGCGATCACTACCCACTACCGTACCCAGCACGCCAACTTCGAGACGCCTACCGCCTGGCCTTTTCCCTGCACGGCCGGTGAGACCACGGCTGTGATCGACTACAACGGCGACGTGCGCGCTTGTGAGCTGCGGGAGAAGTTTGCGACCCTCAGCGATTTTGATTATGACTTTGGAGCGCTGTGGGCTGCGCATGAGCGAGAAGTGGAACTGAACGCTATCGATGGAGGAAAGGCGTGCTGGTGCACCCATGTGTGCTTTATTCACGATTCGATGCGCCACTCTCGCCGCGCTCTGCTCTACGAACTGCCGAAGAACTTCCTGACACGCGAGAATTGGTGACCCCCAAAGTGGCCAATGGCAACGACCCTAAAAATAACCGGAAGATGGGGATTGCCTATGCTGCGGGCCTGACCTTGTTTGTCTCTGTAGTGTTTCTCTGTGGTGTTGGTTGGCTGCTTGATCGGTGGTTGGAAACAGCGCCTTGGTTATTGATTTCCGGTCTGGTGCTGGGCGCCGTTGTGGGCTTCTACCAGTTTGTAAAGCTGACCTCGAAGCTTTAGTGAGCAGTAACCAGCGTCAAGGGTAGTAGCGGACTTATTGAGTGTAAAGTCACAATTGAAATCTCCTTAACGCTCGTTCTATGCCCGGAGCTGAAGCTCCTACCTCGACAACTCGCCGTTTGCCCGTGTAAAATCACCCGCTTCGCTAATGAAAGAAACTGGAAACAATGAAAGTGTGCGCGCGCTTTCGACCGCGGCTGACAACGGTGTCGATGGGCGTATTTTCCGCACCATGGCAGGCGCAGGCGCGTTAGCCGTGATTATCAGCGCTCCTTTCGCGCCCTGGCGGATTACCACAGGATTGCTGGTAGGTGGGGTCCTTTCTTTGCTTAATCACTATTGGATGCGGAAATCCATTTCAGCCGGCTTCGATGTCGCCTTGGGCCACAGCACAACGCCTCAGATTAAGTTGGTTCAATATGTCCTCCGCTACTTCGTGGTTGGGACAATTGTGTTCGCTGCATACCAGCTGAATATTGTCTCATTACCCGCAACTGTGGCGGGGCTATGCAGTTTCGTAGTGGCATTATTTGTTGAAGCTCTTCGAGAGTTCTATTTCGCGATCATTCATCGAGAGGAAACTGATTAATGTTCTGGTCGCTGGAGACTGCCATGGCTGCTGAGCATGGTGAAAAGGCGGAGCAGGCCGCACATCACACTCCAATCATCGTAGAGTTGGTTAACCATTACTTCGGCCAGGCGGCATACGAGTTTCAGATGAGGTACACCTACCCGCGGTGGAAGACGTTCTTCGCCAACTTTCATACGACGCCAGAGGCCGTGTTTGGGCCGTACAGCCCGGAGACAGCGATACCCTGGTACACGGTGATGTTTGTGATCGCGTGCATACTGAGTGTAACCATCATCTGGATTCTTAAAGGAAAGCTGTCAACTGAAGAGCCGGGACATGGACAACAAACCCTCGAAGTGGGTGTGCTGGCCGTGCGCGACATGCTCGCAGACATTGTGGGCCCCCACGGATTGAAATACTTCCCGATTGTGATGACTTTCGCGGTGCTGATCCTGGTTTCTAATTTAATGGGTCTGTTTCCATTATTTATGTCGCCGACCGCAGCAACCAGTGTCACCTTCGCCCTCGGACTAACGTCATTTCTCTACTACAACTACGTGGGCATCGCAGAGAAT
>JAIVJP010000477.1 GCA_020199975.1 Acidobacteriota bacterium | reverse complement strand
GTTCAGTTGGCTGTCGCGCCCAATTGCCGTTCCAATTCTGAAAGCCATACGCTTTTTACATCAACTCACCGGTAGTTACGGTCTCGCAATCATCCTCTTTACCATCGTTATCTACTCACTCTTTTTCCCTCTGAAATGGCGCTCCTCGAAGGCGATGAAGAAGGCGCAGAAGCTAGCGCCACGAATGAAAGAGCTGCAAGAGAAGATCAAAGGATTGAAACAGAATGACCCCCGATTGAAGGAGCTCCAGGTGGAGCAGTTGCGTCTGATGAAAGAAGGCAATCCACTGGGGGGTTGTTTGCCTCTGCTCATTCAGATGCCCTTCCTCTTCGCACTGTACCGCGCGATCACGATCTCTCTCGATTTTCGCCAGGCAACTTTCCTTTGGTTGCCGGATCTCTCGGCCGGCGATCCAATTCATGTACTCGAGTTTCTCATGGCCGGCACGATGATCGTCCTGCAGTTGATCACGCCGGCGCCTTCGGCAGATCCTCTGCAACGAAAAATGATGGCTATCGGGATGCCTCTGTTTATGCTTTACGTTTTGTGGGGCGCGCCATCGGGGTTGTTACTTTACTGGCTGGTAGGAAACATTGTAGGTTTCAGCCAGCAGTTTCTGATAAATTACCTGACGAAGTCCGAGGGTGATGAGGCACCTCCGCCGGAAAGGCGGCCGCCTTCGCCGGAAAAGCGGCCGCCCGCAGGGCCTTCGAAGAAACTAGCAACGTCTAAGGCGTAACACTTTAGGAAGCAGTGGTGGAGTTCAATTGAAGATTGATGAGAATTGTGAACGAGCCGGGACTTTTCTTCAGTCGGTTCTAGTGAAAGCTGGATTTGCGCTTGAGGTCTCTACTGAGCAGGCTGCGGATCGGTGCATGCTAAACCTGGATGGCAGGGATGCGGAATTGCTCCAAGCTGAGGGCGGAGAACTGCTCGAAGCACTGCAACATCTGGTTAATCAGGCATTTGGACGAAGTCTGCCGGCAGGGCAGCGGATCGTCTGCGATGTTCACGGCTTCCGCGCCACTAGGGAGACCGAACTGCGGGCGATGGCGTTGCACGCGGCGGCCCAGGTCCGAGCAACCGGAGCGGTTTTCACCTTTGGATCGATGAATGCGCAGGAACGGAGAGTGATTCACGTTACCCTGGCCGAAAGCGAAGACTTGCAAACGGAATCCGTCGGGGAAGGCGCAGAGCGTAAGCTCAGGGTTGGTCTTAGGAAAAGCAACGCGTAGTTTGTACCTTTTTCAACATTGCTCCTGACAACCACCGGATGAGCAGTAATGGACACGATAGTCGCATTGGGAACGCCCGCGGGTCGCAGCGCCATCGGCGTTATTCGACTGAGTGGGCCGGACTCACTCGCGATCGTTAGGTCCATCGTTGGTGACAATCACTTCAAACCAGAACCCTCACAGTCTGTTCTGAGAAGTCTCAGGTCCAACGGTTCTAATTCGATCCTCGACAGAGCGCTCCTAACTTATTTCCCGGCACCCGACTCATACACAGGAGAGGACGTGGTTGAGATCAGTTGCCATGGCTCGCCAGTTATTCTGCGGCAGGTAGTTGATCTCGCTCTAGGGTTAGGCGCTCGACTGGCTGGTCCAGGTGAGTTCACCTTGCGCGCGCTTAGTAATGGAAAATTGAATCTGAGTCAAGCGGAAGCTATTCGCGACTTGATCAACGCGCAAACCGAAGCAGCGGCGCAACAGGCGCTTCGTCAACTGATGGGAGAACTATCGGCGCGGCTTCAGGGACCGCAGCAAAAATTGATTCAGACAATAGTTCAACTGGAGTCAGCCCTGGAGTTCGTTGAGGACGACCTGCCGCAGCTAAGGAAGCAGCAGATCGGCACAGAGTTATCGGATGTTGCGACGGACCTTTATAAGTCCAGTCTGTTCAACAGGTTACTGGCTTCCGACCGAGCGATAGTGACAGAAGTTCCTGGGACTACTCGGGATACTTTAACTGAGCGTATCAGTCTTGACGGCGTTCCGATTGTGTTGACAGATACTGCCGGTGTACGTGATTCGACGGATAGAATCGAGAGCATGGGAGTGGAGCGCACGCGTCAAGCAATGGCGGACGCGGATTTGCTGGTGGTCGTTATTGATGGTTCAGAGGATCTCCGCGCCGAAGATTTTAGCGTGCTCTCGCAAGCAAGCACTGCACGGCATATTGTTGCCTTCAATAAGAGCGATGTACCGTCCTTCGACATCCTGGAGAAAGCTCGATCCAGCTTTCAGGCGAGGGGCATCAACGTATCTGCGGTCACGGGATTCGGCTTGGAAACACTACGTGCTGCTATACTGGAGCCATTCGGATCTGTTGACTCCTCAAACGCGGGTTTTTTGATCACAGATGCGCGGCACTATGATCTGTTACTTCGCGCACGCGCTGAGATTCAATCGTCGTTGGATTTGCTGCAAGGCGGGGCCAGCGAGGAGCTGGTGCTGATTGGACTTCACAACGGATTACGATTTCTGGGCCAGATAACAGGCGAGACTACGACCGATGAGATCCTATCGGAAATCTTTGCAACGTTCTGCATAGGGAAATAGCGATGAGTTTTGATGAAGTCTTTGATGTAATCGTTATCGGTGGTGGGCACGCCGGCTGCGAGGCCGCGTCGGCCGCGTCAAGACTAGGTTCGCAGACGGCACTCGTGACGATGAACCTAGATCTCATCGGACAAATGTCCTGCAATCCAGCGATCGGTGGGATCGCGAAGGGACATCTCGTGCGGGAGATAGACGCGCTTGGCGGAGTTATGGGACGGGTCGCGGATCGGACAGGCATTCAGTTTAGACTGTTGAACCGTTCGAGAGGCCGCGCTGTCCAGTCTCCACGCGCTCAAGCGGACCGCTCAATGTATCGCAAGGACATGAGGAAGACTCTCGAGGGGACTCCGAATTTACACTTGCGGCAGGGAACGGTGCTGGATCTCGTAGTTCGTCACGGAAGAATGGCTGGGATTGAATTGCAGGACGGTCGCAGATTTGGCGCGCCGTCGGTAGTGATAGCAACCGGAACATTTCTCAACGGTGTGGTTCATACTGGTCGTCAGACGTACAAAGCCGGAAGGGCTGGTGAACCTTCTTCGATTGAACTTGCGGAAGGTTTGAAGCGCTTGGGTTTCCCAGTGGGGAGGCTAAAAACAGGGACCCCGCCACGACTCGACGGCCGGACTATTGAGTGGTCCGCCTTCGAACCTCAACAACCGGACGAGAAGCCCGTGCCCTTCTCGTTCGCGACCGATGAGATTTTGCAGCCCCAACTGAATTGTTATGTAGGGTACACGTCACCAAACGTCCACGAAGCCATCAGACAAAACCTGCATATGTCTCCCTTGTACTCCGGGAAAATCCGGGGCATCGGACCTAGATACTGTCCCTCGATTGAGGACAAGGTAGTAAAGTTCGCGGATAAAAATCGCCACCAGTTGTTTCTGGAGCCCGAGGGTCACGATACAAATGAGGTTTATCTGAACGGCTTTTCGACCTCCTTACCGGCGGAACTTCAGCAGGAGTTGGTAAGGTTAATTCCGGGGCTCGAGGAAGCGAGAATCATCCGGCCGGGGTATGCCATCGAGTATGATTTTGTCGATCCTCGGGAACTAGGCCCGGATTTGCAGACGACTCGAGTTTCAGGCCTCTTCCACGCCGGTCAGATCAACGGCACAACAGGCTACGAGGAGGCGGCTTGTCAGGGGTTGATTGCCGGGATCAATGCAGCTCTAGCTGTTCAGGGACGACAGAGATTTCGGTTACGGCGCGACGAGTCTTACATAGGCGTTCTGATTGACGATCTCATAAACCAAGGTGTGGATGAGCCTTACCGAGTCTTTACCTCTCGAGCGGAGAATAGACTTGCTCTCCGTTACGACAACGCAGATGAGCGCCTCGAGCCTTACGGCCGGGACCTGGGCTTGGTGGGTGACTCCGATTGGGAGCGATTCAATCAGCGAAGAGATCGAATTGTGGGACTGGGTAGGATCCTGGAAGAAACGCGAGTCAAACGTTCAGACGCCGCATATGCGGCGATTAGTTGTAGGCTTGGCGTGGATCTGGGGGATTCCGTGACGTTGGCGCAACTTGGAAAGCGGACCGGCGTCGGGGTGGACCTCATCCGGTCGGTATTACCTGCGGGGATATCTCCTGGTATAACGGATTGCGAGATTGAGTCTGGATTGGCTGACTCGCTTTATGCCGGATACATAGAAGCGCAGCGGCTCAACTTGCAGCGGCTGCACCAGCATGACAGCCTTCAGATTCGACCCGACTTCAGTTTCCGGGGGCTGAGTGGACTTTCACACGAAATGGTTG
>JAIVJP010000476.1 GCA_020199975.1 Acidobacteriota bacterium | reverse complement strand
GTTTCGAGGAGCGCGGCTCTCAAACGGCCAACCGTAGGGCCAAACACAATCCACGAAAACGCACGAAGTGACACTAACAAGTTTTAGTGTTGGGTCATGTAGCTTCCTGGATCGTTGATTTTTACAGCACTCGAAGCACAACAGAAACTGGAAGTAGGGCCGCTACCGATCCCTTCTTGTTTCCCTTACCTCTGTACATTGGCCTCACTTCATGATGGTGATTTCGCGAGTGGTAATGTTGAAATCGCCGTTCTTTATCGGGAACTCGTCCGGACCGAGCAGCTCGAGTCTCACCGTGTGTTTACCTGCAAGCCAACCTGACAACCAGACAGGTTCCCACGTATCAATGTAACGCGGCTCGTCATCGTCGATGATGTAGCGCACAAGGTATTCACCGCCATCGCCTTTTAGCTTGGCATTTGAAAGCCAGAAGTCGATCATGATGGGATCGGCTTCGGCCCCATTGTACTCGCCTTTGGGGCGGCTATAGGTAAGTAGAGGTTTGGTGGGATCGACGTCACCTGCCGTGCTTGCCGGCATGTCCTTGCCTTCGCGCGTCGTTTGAGCACTACCTCCCGAATTGTTGTTCGCCATCGTTTGGCCGGTGTTGGTAGTGGTTGGTTTAGAGGCGTCTCCGCCGCCCTTGACCGTGAACGTCAACATCCGAAACGCGCCATCGTTCTTATAGCTCTCATGCCAGGGACGGGAGGGAAAGACGCGCAGCGTGTGTTTACCGGCGACGACATTGCGCAGCTCGAATGGCTGGTCCAATTCGTAATAGGCTTCGTAAGGCTGGTTGTCCAGAATGACATGAATGTGGTTGCCTTTTTGGGTGGCGGGATCTTTGTCTGGCTTGTAGCCTTTGAGGTCTCCGGCTATATGAAGTTTGACCGCAACCACCGGGCCATTTATTACCGCGCCCTTGGATGGTGAAATTACATGCAGCTCCGGCTTGGCTTCCTCTTGCTCGCCGCGCGCTTTCTTGTGATCGAGGACGGCCTGGGAAGTCGATACGACTCTTAAGACCTGAGTTGGCGGTGGCGTGACTGTGGATGTGGCAGTCGTGTGTGCGTTGTCTTGATTACCAGAGCATCCCGCAAGCGAGAGCGCAGCAACCGCAGTGATGACCAAGAGCAGAAATCGGTTTGAAAGCTTTTTCATAGTACCTCACGTTTCAGTTTTTCATAGGTTACCCGTGGAGTATGGCATCTCCGTGTCTCCCTGTCCCCTTTGAGACGGACCAGGATGCTAGACATTTTCCATGAGGGGTGCAAAAATCCGCCCACCGATTCAAGGGCTATCCCAGGCTACTCAAGTTGGAGGGCGCTTCCGCGCTGGATACTCAATGACCAAAAACCCGCTTCGCTTCGGTTACTTTGTAGTGGTGGCTCTTTTGACATCTGCTGTCGTGCTGGTCGGCTGTAAGAGACAGACTGAAACAGCCGGGTTTCAGCCTGAGATTCTCCCCCTTCCGCAGCAGTTGACTACTTACGAAGCAATGCCCATCCCTGCTGACAATCCGATGTCGCCCGAAAAGGTGGCGCTCGGTCGCCAGTTGTTTTTTGACGAACGACTGAGTGGCGACGGATCGCGCTCATGTTATTCCTGTCACGTCTGCGAAAAGGGATTAACTGATGGATTATCAAAATCCATCGGGGCCTTTAATAAACAGTTGCCGCGCAGCAGCCCCACGCTCTGGAATATCGGTTACCACAAGGAGTTTTACTGGGACGGTCGCAGTCCTTCGCTGGAGAAGCAGGCCATGGCGGCGTGGACAGGTGCAAACATGGGCGCTAAGGCGGACGAGATTGCCACCAAGCTGAATACGATCCAGGGTTACCGCTCGCAGTTTCAGAAAGTCTTCAGCAGCGATGCGACGCCGGACAATATCGTAAAAGCCATCGCCGCTTTTGAACGAACGATCATCAGCGGAGACACTGCGTGGGATCGCTACCGTGCCGGAGACCAGTCAGCTCTCAGCGAAAGTGCGGTGCGCGGTTGGAACGTCTTTCAGGCGATTAAGTGCACGAATTGCCACGATGGGGTGTTGCTCGCCGACCAGCAGTATCACAATGTTGGCATTGGCATGGACCAGAAAGAGCCGGATGTCGGCAGGTTCAAAGTCACTAACAAACCTGAAGATACAGGAGCATTCAAGACGCCCACGCTGCGCGACATCGCCCAGTCGGCCCCTTACTTCCACGACGGTAGCGCGAACTCGCTCGAAGCAGCGCTGGACATCATGCTGGTCGGCGGCAAGCCGAATCAATATCTGGACCGAAAGAACCTCGAGAAGCACAACGTCCTGCCAGACCAGCGCCAGGCGTTGCTGGATTTCCTCAACTCGTTGGACGTCGACTGCAAGCTGACGAAGCCGCCACTACCGGACAAATGAAATCTTAGCTGCGGATTTACGCGGATGAATGCGAATTCAGGAAT
>JAIVJP010000475.1 GCA_020199975.1 Acidobacteriota bacterium | reverse complement strand
CGTGAGGTGCAACGCGAAGCGGTTGATGCACAATACCGCAGCCTGCGCGAGACCGCCGCATTGCTGGGGATCGTGCTGAGCAAACAAACGGATCCGGAACGCCAAGAGACTCTCGATCAGATGGTTTCCAAGGGACAACTTTCCGCGGCTGAGATCGTCGATTCAGCCCAGCTGGTCGCGCAGAGCCGGGCCAGTCCTTCGTCAACTGATAGCTCGGAATTAGAAACTCTTCTTTACCATGCGCGTCAGGCAAAAGGTGATGTCGGAAACAGCCTGGTGGATGGCGAGGGATTTGACGTTATTACCGTTCCTTTAACCGACAATCAAAAACTGATCCTGGCGACAACACGGCGAGCTGATACCGCTCTGAGCGATACGATCTCGGGCTCGGAGAGTGAGTATCAAAAGCTAGTTAAGAGGCAGCGCAAGGTGCGTTTACTCGGACTCTCCACGCTGGGCCTGATGACTCTGATGCTGCTCTTCGTATCGAGCTGGGTGGCGATCTACCTGGCCCGCGGCATTGCTACGCCAATCAAGGCGCTAGCCGAAGCGTCTAATGAAATAGCTCTGGGTAATCTCTCGCATCGGGTGACTCTTGGCGCTGAGGACGAGCTCGCTTTGCTGGCGCATTCTTTTAATCAGATGACGGCGCAGCTCGACGAAAACCGAAGCAGAATCGAAGCGAGCTCAGCGGAACTCCTGGACAAGAACCTCGCGCTTGAAGAGAGGCGAACCTATATCGAGACGGTGCTTGAATCGCTTTCAGCGGGCGTTGTCTCGCTTGACGAGAATGATCTCGTAACTACCATCAACGCCGCCGCGGCCCGGATGCTTCGTTTGGGCGAAACTATTGGCGGCCGGGTGAAACTCGAGCGACTGGTAGGAATCGAGGATCGAGTTATTCTCGACCGACTGTTGCGACGCGCTCGTCGAACAGGCCAGGCAACGGAGCAAACTGCGCTCACTGGCGCAGGCCAGATGGACAATGGGCCATTGCCTGTCGCTTTGGCGGCAACGGCCTTGCGCGGTTCGGCGGGCGACAGGCAGGGAGTGGTGTTGGTGATCGAGGATCTTTCTGAACTGCTGGCCGCCCAACGCGCCGCCGCCTGGAGCGAGGTCGCCCAACGCATGGCCCACGAGATTAAGAACCCATTGACACCAATCCAGCTCTCCGCAGAACGGATCGCCAAGAGTTATCGGCGTGTGGGCGCTAATGGCAATCAGGATGGTTCCAAAAACGCCGCTGAAGAGCAGCTGGACGAACAGAGCGTGGCGGTCATCGACGAGTGCACGCAGACAATCACGCGTGAGGTTTCCGGGTTGAAGGCTATGGTTGACGAGTTCTCACGCTTCGCGCGTTTGCCGCGGGCACGGCTCGAACCTGCTGATTTGAATGAAGTAGTTCGTCACGCAGTTGCCTTGAACGAAGGTCGCCTTGACGGTGTGAAGATTGAAACGAGGCTGGATCCGACATTGCCTGAGGCGATGTTGGACTCGGAACAATGGCGCCGTGTCTTTGTAAACTTGCTTGATAACGCACTGGGGGCCCTGGTGGATATGGGAGGCGAGCGAGCGATTACCATTGCCACCAAGCATGATAGCGTGCGCAGTGTTTTGATTGCTGAGATTACTGATACCGGCCATGGAATTCGTTCCGGAGACTTCAAACGACTTTTCCAACCTTACTTCTCCACGCGCGGCAGCGGCACGGGCCTTGGCCTAGCCATCGTCCAGCGTATTGTTGTAGACCACGGGGGCCGTATACGTGCGGAGTCAAATCATCCGCGAGGGGCGAAGTTCATAATTGAGCTGCCAGTGGCAGCGGCGTGAGGCATCTAACGAATACATCGAGATCCTTCGCCGGCAATCCTAGGCTTCCAAATCCTCTAGAATGGGTTTCAATCCCCAAAACATTCTCGTAATAGATTTCGGTCAGCTTGGTGACGCGGTGTTGAGCTTGCCGGCACTTCGCCTCATTAGAGATCGTTTTCCGAAAGCGCTCATCACTGTGGGGGCGGGCCAGCCTGCCGCTCAGGTGATCAGGCTTTCTGGCTACGCTGATGCTACGATTGCCGTTGATAGATTTGCCCTTCGTGATGGTCCGAAGCTGCGTTCGCTCCAGCAAATTGTCCGATTGGTGACGGATGTAAGGCGCAGGAAGTTTGACTTCGTGATTGATCTTCATAGCTTGTATGAGACAAACTTGCTGGGCTTCTTATCGGGGGCACCAATCAGATTATTCGGGCCCAGAGCACGTCGATCACTCGACTTCCTCTCAAACTTTGACCCAGCGCCGCCCCGTGAGGATACGTCCAAGCACGCTGTGGATCGATATCTCGATGTTCTTGCACCGCTGGGTGTTAATGGGGCGTCACGGATTCCGGTATTGAGAACTTCCTGCGAGGATGACCGAGCCGCCGAGCAGATGTTGGAGGATTTCGGCGTCAGTGGAGGCGCACCGCTTGTAGGATTGTTTCCCGGTGCAGGTCATCCTGGGAGGCGCTGGCCACTTTCGTCCTTCGTTGCTTTGGGGGAAAAGTTGAGCCGTAAGGACCGCGCGCGAATCATTGTCTTTGTTGGTCCTGAAGAATCCTCCTTCACTCAGGAGATTCATGCCAGCTTTTCGCGCTCCGCTAATATCTTTGATCAGGCTGACATTTCGCGGCTGAGCTCGGTCCTTGCGCGGCTCGACGTTTTCATCTCTAGTAGCACCGGACCGATGCATCTTGCAGCAGCCGTTGGGACACCGTTGGTCGTACTTTTCAGTCGCTTAACTCCTGACAGTTTCACACCGGTCGGAGGACAACATCGCATCATCTTTAGTAGCTCGGTGTCCGATATTCGTATGGATGACGTTTACAAAGCCACAACAGAAGCGCTGGAGAATGGACGCCAGGCTTAGCGGACTCGAACCTGAATGCTGGGGAAATGAGATAGGAAGAGGATGCTGGGAAGCTTCCGACGAGCGTGAATCAATCACCGGTCTAAAGTGACCGAATACGGTAATGCCGGACTCAATTCTGATAGTTGACGACGAACGCGGGATTCGCGAAACCTTGCGGGGCGTTATGGGCGACGAGGGATTCGTCGCTGATGTGGTCGCCAGTGGCGAAGAGTGTCTGAAGGCCGTGGAGAGGCGCGTCTATGGCTGCATTCTGCTCGATGTCTGGCTGCCGGGCATTGATGGACTTGAGACTCTGAAGCAGTTGCGCGCCGCCGGTTCGGATTCTGCCGTCGTGATCATCTCCGGCCACGGCAATGTAGAAACGGCCGTGCGTGCGACGAAGCTTGGCGCCTATGATTTTATTGAGAAGCCGCTGTCGATAGAGAAGACTGTGCTCACAGTGCGGAACGCCCTGCGCCAACGGCAGCTAGAATTCGAGAACGCCGAAATGGCCGCGGAGTTGGCCAAAGAGTATCAAATGGTGGGCGAGTCCGTGGCCATGCGCGCTCTGCGCAAGCAGATTTCAGTTGTGGCTCCGACAGACGGTGACATGAGCGCAAAAGTGCAAGCGAAGGTCTTGCGAGTGTTGGAAGAACAACGCTTCGAGCCGGTAGGAAGCGGCACGGCGATAAATGTCGACGTACGAGTGATAGCGGCAACAAATAAGCGTCTTGACGTTGAGATGGAACAGGGAAAATTCAGACCGGATCTTTTTTATCGTCTCAATGTGATTCCTTTTGAGTTGCCGGCGTTGCGCGAGCGTTCGGAAGATATTCCTCTGCTTACGGAACATTTCAACCAGAACTTTTCAGTACCGTATGGCAAGAGGCCGAAACAGTTTTTGACGGAAGCGATTGAAGAGCTGCAGAACTACTCCTGGCCCGGCAACGTTCGAGAACTGAGAAACACCATTGAGCGCGTCGTGATCATGCATCCGGGCGTAAAAGTTACCGCCAGCGATCTGCCGGCGCGCGGGAAAGAAGAAGCACCGGTGGCTTCCTTCCGATTCCCATCGTTTAAGGAAGCGACCGACGCTTACCACCGTGAGTTCATTCAGCGGAAGCTGGAAGAGGCGGAAGGAAACGTGTCGCGCGCGGCCGAACTGATGGGCGTAGATCGGAGTCATCTCTACCGCCGCATGCGCGCTTTGGGTATCCACAATCGCGGCGGGTTGGTGCTTGTTGATTAGGGCGGTACCTGTCAGAACAGGGAGCGGTAGCGACCTGGTATCAACCGGAACCGGCTTTCAATGGGAGCATACAACCCGGTCGCTACGGCTCCTCGGTTCTGACAGAGCCGAGGCTTTGATGTGAGCCACCGCAACACTGACTAATCCGCAATTCTTGTTGTCAGAAAGGCGCTCGGACCAGGTGGTGAAGGCAGTGGGCGGCTGCGGGTGTTAATTGCTTATTTCACGATTGCGTTGACATCACAGGTAAGAATACCGTATCAGTTAAGTTTGATTGTCTCGCTATAAACGAGACGCTGCCGTGCGGTGAAGATTGAGGCAATAATGGATTTCACTACAAAAGAACTTCTGAAGCGTTACGCAAAACTGGCCGTGGGGCAGCCGTTCGCGCCCGTTCTGCTCAACATTCTGGTG
>JAIVJP010000474.1 GCA_020199975.1 Acidobacteriota bacterium | reverse complement strand
CGTCAGGAGTGCGCGCCGTGGTTGATAGACTGACCAAACTGGAGCGCGAATAGTTGAAATTTCCGTTTTTGGTAGCCGCTGCCGCTGCCGCGCCACGCGCCTGATGAAACCCGGCGCCGACAACCCCCGCTTTTTCACAGTTCGCAATCACATCGTTGATTGCCCGCGCGCGTTCTTGTAGTGAAATATTTGAAGTGCCCTCGGCGTAACCAGCCACCGGCTTATAAGTCTGTGGACCCAGGGTCGGCAGGTATTCGCGGTCGACTGGGGAAATGCGTGCGAGGCTCTCAGCCTCAGCAACGGCGGCCCGCAGCGATTCGTCGTCGACTTCATTCGTAGATGACGAGCCGCGCTTCTTATCGATCCAGACCGTCACCCCAACAGTCGCATTCTCGCGGGCTCCGCTGGTAGTAAAAGCGTTGGCTGCGAATCGCAGGTGCGAAAAGTCTTCGCTGCCCACACTGACAGCGGCATCGTCGGCTTTTACGTAGCTGAGGAGCTTATCTGTAAGCTCGCGGGCTTCTTTTTCAGTGAGTAACATCCAGGCTCTCCCGTCCTAAAACATTGACAGCTTCAGACCTAACCTAGCTGGCAGCGGTATTGAGAACATTGACTTGACGAAAACGCGTTACCGGGCAACCGTGGCTGACCGCATTCGATTGTCCCGGCTCGCCCTTGCCATCATTAAAGCTGCCGCCGATTTCGTAAGTCGCTGGTCCACCCAATCCATCACAGGAATTCCAGAAATCTGTCGTGCGCGACTGGTAGGCGACATCTCGCACCATCGGGCCCACTTTTCCGTTCTTGATCTCCCAGAATGTCTGGCCGCCGAATTGGAAGTTATAACGCTGCTGATCGATCGAATAACTTCCATTGCCGTAGATAAGAATTCCCTTCTCCACCCCCGCCACCAGGTCGTCCATGCTCGTGTTACTCGACGCCGGCTGCAGTGAGACGTTGGGCATACGGGGAAAGGAAATGCTGCCCCAGCTATCGGCGTGTAAACAACCATAGGACTTTTTGCCGGGTGACAACTGGGCAAGGTCACGAGTGGTTTGCCAGTCAACGAAAAGGCCGTTCCTAATCAGATGCCATTGCTGACCGGGAACACCTTCGTCATCGTATCCGATCGTCGCCAGCCCGCCGCGCTGAGTTCGATCAGCAACGAAGTTCACAATCTTGGATCCAAACTGCAGCTTGCCAGTCTTGTCTGGAGTTATAAAACTGGTTCCGGCATAGTCGGCTTCCCACCAGAGCGCACGATCGAGTTCCGTCGGATGGCCCACAGACTCATGTATGGTCAACCACAGATGCGACGGATGCAGCACCAGGTCATACTTGCCCGGCTCGATTGGCTTCGCCTTGAGTTTGGTCACCGCGTCATGGCCGGCCCGCTCCGCTTCCTGGAGCCAGGGATACTTCTCCATGTACTCGTAGCCCATCCCCTGCGGTCCGCCAAAGTCACTACGCGACTGAAAATCGCCTGTCGAGCGGTTGACGGCCGTTACGTTGAAACTCGGATTAGCACGAATGATGTACTGCTCGATGCGGGAGCCGTCAGTCGAGGCGTAGAATTTCTGTTCGTTTACAAACCCCATTGAAGAATTAACAAAGCTCACCCCTTCGGTCTTCATCGCTTGCTCATTCAGCTTCAGGAGAAACTGAACCTTGTCGTCGATGGCCACGTCAAAAGGATCTTTTTCAAATGCGCTCGTCCAGTTCGCAACTACTTTGGACGCGGGCGCTATGGTCACTCGCTTCCGCTGGTAGACGGAATTTGCGCGCGCAATCTCTACCGCCTGACGCGTAAGACGGCGGACTTCCTCAGGGGAGACATCGCGGCTGGAAGCGAAACCCCAGGTGCCTTTGAAAAGCACGCGCACTCCAAAGCCGAAATTCTGGCTGCGCGAAACATTCTGCACCTGCTTCTCACGAGTGGAGATCTGTTCGTTGCGGTAGCGGTTGATTCTTATGTCGGCGTAAGTCACGCCCAGCTTACGCGCGGTGCTGAGCGCGATATCGGCAAGCGCGTTTTTGTCGACGGCGGCAGCCGCTGCACCTTCAATAGCGTTGACTTCACTAACCCAACTGGGGAGTGCAGGCAAAGCCACAATACCTGCAGCCACGCCGGTGGTTTTTATGAAATCGCGACGAGAGGTTTTCATGGAAAAGCCCTCATTTGGGAAGGATTGAAATGGCGAGTTGATTTAACGTAGAGCACTGGGAGTTGTCAACACAATATGATCGCGATTCATAATTGATCCCGAGACTCTCATACCTGTGCCACATGTGCTAGGAATGCCAGCGGCACAGCCCTCAGTATAACGCACCGGCCAAGATAGGTTGGAAATTGATCGTCTGTTCGCTGAGATCGTCAAAGACGACGCGAAGTGTGTATCGCCCCACGATGTTGAATGAAGTGACTCGATAGATTGGATGGACCATGATTTGTTCCGGCACGGGCCTAGCCTAGCAGAGAGCTGCGGGCCACAGCCAGAGCATCAGTTACGCATTCGGCTGAAGTGCCCCCGATTTGTGACTTTGTCTCAAGCGTTCGCTCGAGAAAAAGCGACGCAAAAACGTCGTCCTCAATAGACGCGGCCAGCGAGCGCATTTCTTCAATGGAGAGTTCGTGGAGTTCAACCCCGCGGGAGATCGCGTGCACGACAATTCTTCCCGCTGTCTCGTGCGCTTCGCGAAAAGGCATCCCTTTGCGCACAAGGTAATCTGCCAGCTCCGTGGCATTCATGTAACCCGTTGATGCAGCTTCGCGAGTGCGTTCCTCGTTGATGCTCAGGTTGCGCAGAACCGTCGTAGTGACTCCCAGACAGGCGCTGACGGTGTCGAAGGAATCAAACATCGCCTCTTTGTCCTCCTGCATGTCTTTGTTGTACGCGAGCGGCAAGCCCTTCAGCATTGCCAGCAAGGATGTACCGTGGCCAATAACGCGGCCGGCCTTGCCACGCACCAGCTCCATCGAGTCGGGGTTTTTCTTTTGCGGCATCAGGCTGGAGCCGGTGGCCACCGCATCACCCAATTCGAAGAAACCAAATTCAGTGGTCGAGTAGAGAATGACATCTTCCGCCAGCCGCGAGAGGTGAATCATGATCAGCGAACAGGCGTTCACAAACTCCACACAAAAATCACGATCGCTCACCGCATCAATACTGTTGCGAGACACGCTGTCAAAACCTAACTCGCGCGCCACGGATTCACGATCGATAGGGTAAGAAGTTCCGGCGAGTGCCGCGGAACCGAGTGGCAATACGTTCACCCGTTTGCGGCAATCCGCCAGACGCTCGCGATCACGCGACAGCATTTCAAAGTAAGCCAGACACCAATGTGCGAAAAGTATGGGCTGTGCTCGTTGCAAATGTGTGTAACCCGGGAGCACAGAGCCGAGATGCGACTCAGCCAGATCCAACCAAGCCCCCTGAGCTGTACCCACGCGCTGGACCAGATCGTCGACCGCTTCTCGTAACCAAAGGCGAAGATCGGTAGCGACTTGATCGTTTCGGCTGCGACCGGTATGCAGTTTTCGTCCCGAGTCCCCTATCAACTCCACCAGGCGCGACTCTACGAACGAATGAACGTCCTCGAATTCAAGGGTGTCGAAATGGCCAGCGTCGGCGATACCACGATCGAGTATGGTTTGCAGGCCGCCGTTTATATTCGTCGCTTCCTCGCCGGTTAGTACGCCGGCGGTCGCTAGGCTGTTGCAGTGCGCCACACTTGCGCGCACATCAGCCGCGAACAATCTTTGGTCGAAACCAAACGAGCGGTTGAAATCAACAAAGCCGCGATCCGCTGCGCCGGCGAATCGGCCGCCCCATAAGTTTTTGGAATCGCTCATTCGCATCCTCCCGATATGCGCCGTGGTTTAGGTCAGTTTAGCAGCGCGGGCGCCGCTGCTCTACGTCTTACATGAGCACCCTTTAAGCGTAGTCATCGCCGTCGGTCCCTACAGAACCGCGAGCGGCCGGATCCTAAGCTCAACCTGGCCTAATTGAGGTTTTACTCAGCGTTGAAAACTTGGATCCGCTCGCTACCGCTCGGGGTTCTGGATCCGCAGCAACATTGACGTCCGAGCAACCATCATGCTAGTTTATGCATCTATGCATTATTTATGCAAGTTGAATGCATATACAGAATGATGAAAGATACGAGGCAAAGGCGGATTCTGAGTTTGATACGGGCCAAGCCTATTGGCACGCAGGAAGAGCTTAGGTCACTTTTGGAAAGAGCGGGGTTACCGGCGACGCAGTCGAGTGTCTCTCGAGATCTGGAGGAGTTGGGGGTCATCGACGGCGCGGCGATCGAGGAGATTGTAGGAACTATCGCCGGCGAGGATACGATCTTCATTGCGGTCAATGACCGGAAAACACAGCGGGCCGCGATTAAGAAAGTGTGGGAGTTGTTCGGATGATTTGTCAGTGGTCAGTTGTCAGTAGTAAGTAGTCAGTGATCAGTTGCAGATACATAAGCACAGGCCGGTGAAAACGACTACTGACAACTGACTACTGACAAAGGAGAAAAGTGACGGACAAGAAAATCAACAAGATAGTCCTGGCCTATTCCGGGGGGCTTGATACGTCCGTCATGCTGCGCTGGTTGAAAGAGCAATACGGCTGCGAGGTAGTTTGCTATTGCGCTGACGTCGGCCAGGGTGAAGAAATGGATGGCCTGGAGGCCAAGGCGCTCGCAACGGGTGCCTCGAAACTCTACGTGGAAGACCTGCGCGCAGAGTTCGTAAGTGAATACGTATGGACTGCCATCAAGGCGGACGCAGTGTATGAGGGTGTTTACTTGTTGGGCACGTCCCTCGCCCGCCCCGTGATCGCCAAAGGCCAGATCGAAATCGCACGCAAGGAGGAGGCGGATGCGGTGGCGCACGGCGCCACAGGCAAGGGCAACGATCAGGTGCGTTTTGAGTTGACGTATTACGCACTCGAACCGGACATCAAAGTGATAGCTCCCTGGCGTGAATGGGAGTTTAGAGGCCGCAGCGATCTGATTGCTTACGCGCAGGGACACAAGATTCCAGTCATAGCAACGCACGAGAAGCCATATTCAACCGATCGCAATCTCATGCACATCTCCTACGAAGGGGGCATTCTCGAGGATCCCTGGGCTGAGGCGCCGGAGGATATCTTTCAACTTACGAAGTCTCCGGAAAATGCAAAGGACCAGGCTGAGTACGTCGAGATCTCATTCGACAAAGGCGAACCTGTGGCCGTCAATGGTCAGCGGATGGATCCCGTTTGCCTGCTCGAGACGTTAAACAGGATGGGTGGTGAGCACGGCATCGGCCGGGTGGATCTCGTCGAGAACCGGTTTGTGGGAATGAAGTCACGCGGCGTTTATGAAACTCCCGGAGTGACTATCCTGCTGGCCGCCCACCGGGCGCTCGAATCGATTACTCTCGACCGCGAAGTAATGCACTTGCGCGATTCCCTGGGAGTGAAATTTGCGGAGAGCGTTTATTACGGATTCTGGTTTGCGCCGGAGTTTGAGTTGTTGCGCGAGATGGTTGACGCGACGCAAAGAAAAGTTACGGGCGACGTACGTGTGAAGCTGTATCGCGGTAACGCCCTCACGGTCGGGAGACGGTCGCCTCACTCGCTTTACAGCGAAAAGCTGGCAACTTTCGAGGCCGATTCGGTCTACAACCAGCGCGACGCGGAAGGGTTCATTAAATTGAACGCCCTGAGATTGAGACAGCGAAACAGAGGTAGCAAGGAATGAACGAAACCAACGAAACCATCGAAACCAACGGAACAATAGCCACGCACTATGCGGTCGTCAAGATAGTCGAAGCCGATAAGCTTGGCTCCGCCACCTCTCCGCTTGGTCTTGCTCGTACGGTAGCCGTTACGAACGCTACCACCACGCCGCGGGCTGGTGACGTTATCGCCGTACGCACTCTAACCGATAGCGCCACCTACAACATGCTCGAGCTGCCCACCGGAAGGCTGGCCAAGATCAATCCGGGCGACGTGGTCATTGGCGTCCTGGGCCGACGCCGTGCATTGAAAGGGTTTGTTGGCGATGTGCCGCAGACCGTCAATGCCGGCGATCAACTTCATCTGCTCAATCTGGGCGGAGTCATCGGTTATTGCACGGGACATCACTCCAGCCTGGGCGATGCGATCAAAGTTGAAGTCATCGGCGTGGTGTGTGATGAAAACGGGCGGGCAGTTAACATTGCGGATGCCGCCTTGCCCCTGCGTTCAAATCTTGGTGAGACGGCGCCCATCGTGATGGTTGCGGGAACAAGCATGAATAGCGGCAAGACCTACGCTGCGGCAGAACTAATAAAGCAGGCCACTCGCGCCGGCCTTAAGGTGGCGGCGGGTAAACTCTGGGCTGCCCTCCACCGTGGATGTGGGTGACCTTTCCCCTGTCGCTAAAACGATAATTTCCCGCCTCAACGAAAGCTCGCCTGATCTGATCGTGATTGAGTTGGGGGACGGAATTCTTGGCGGCTATTCGGTCGAATCAATCTTCGATGACTTTGAATTACGGGAGCAGACCGCTGCCATCATCTTCTGCGCTTCGGATTACGTTGGGGCTTGGGGCGGCATAGAACTGCTGCGCAAACGAGGACTCGAAATCGATGTAATTTCCGGGTCGGTAACGGATTCACAAATGGGTGCGGATTACATTGAGAACGAATTTGGCATTCCTGCCGCAAATGCCAAGCGCAACGGTGCTCTTCTCTTCGAACTAATCAAGTCGAAAGTAGAAGCAGCGCGAGTCGCGGCCGGCGTTTAGTCGTGGTTAACGATAGTGATGACGAGCAGGATACGAGTGGGAATTTTCGGCGGCTCCGGATACGGCGGCTCCGAACTGCTGCGCATTCTCCTGCCGCATCCGAACGCTGAGATTGCTTTCGTTACTGCTAACGAACACGCTGGAAGATCCGTGAGCGAAGTGCATCGAGGTCTTCATGGACTGACGGATTTGAAGCTTAGCAAAGTGCCTGAGGATCTCGAGAACCTGACGGATCTCGATTGTGCGTTTCTCGCGTTACCCCATGGACAGTCGATGGAGATTGCTCCGCGTCTGCCGTCACGCGTCAAAGTGATTGATCTATCCGGCGACTTTCGGCTGCGCGACAAAGCGGAGTTTGAGCAGCACTACGGCCGTGAGCACACGGCCATGGACACTCAAGCGGATTTTATTTACGGTCTCACCGAAACAAATCGTGAGGCCATCAGGAACGCGCGACTGATTAGCAATCCCGGATGCTTTGCAACCGCAACTTTGCTCGGCCTGGCCCCGCTAGTAGCGGGGGACCTCATCGAAGGCCGCGTAGTCGTGGACGCTAAGACCGGCTCTTCCGGATCCGGCGCAAAAGCAGCCGCGAATACGCATCATCCCCAACGAATGAATTCGTTTTACGCCTATAAGCCATTTACACACCAGCACGTGCCGGAGGTAGAGCAGGAACTGCGGGCGGTCGGAAACTGGAACAGCGAACTCGTTTTCATGACGCATTCGCTTCCCGTCGCGCGCGGCATTTTTGCCTCCATCTACGTCGAAACTAAGCAAGCGATGAATGAAGACGAAGTGCGCTCCGTTTTTACTGACTTCTATAAAGGCTCATTCTTTATCCGGATTGTGAAGGGCTCCCCGGACATCAACTGGGTCAAGACCACAAACTTCTGCGATCTTGGTTTTGCAACACGTGGACGTCAGCTGGTTGTCTTCTCTGCTCTGGATAATCTCGTCAAAGGTGCGGCGGGACAGGCGGTACAGAACATGAATCTGATGTTCGGGCTCGATGAAAAAACAGGACTGATGCTGATGGGCACCAATCCGTGATAACAGCGAATGTCTCAAGAGCACCAAGCTGGAAGGGTGGTCTACCCC
>JAIVJP010000007.1 GCA_020199975.1 Acidobacteriota bacterium | reverse complement strand
GTATGGGAGCCCGAGCGGATTTCTCTATACAGTGTTGTTGGCCATCATGCTGCGGGTGGGTCATCCGCAACCCGAAGAGATGGAACCCCTAGGACCGGTTCGTACCTGGATCGCACTAGTTACTCTAATTATCTTCGCGCTCTGCTTCTGGCCGTTCCCAATCACCATCACTTAAAGAGCAATCGTCTTAAGAAGTAGCCACAGCGGGCAGCAGACCTTTTATCTCGCGCACCACGCGAGCCACCTCTTCCTGGTCGGCCAGAGCAATCATGAAGAACTTGTAACCCTGGTGAAAGCAGATGACTCCGTTGGCGAAAAGCCAAACGCCGTCGAGAAATGGATTGCCGCCCAGTAGCCAACTGATTGGCGCTCCGGTTATCTGACCGGGCTGTACGATCTGGGCAAACATGGCCGCACCTGCAGCGCAACTGAAGGCACCAAGTAAAGGAGCACCAACATACTTCGTCATCTTGCGTTCAAACTCGACGCGTTTACGCTCGGCTTCGTTGAGTTGTCCCTGCGCGATTAGTTCTTCTTGTTTACGTAGGTGCCGGTCGAATTTTTCGCTAAGCTTTTGCAGACCAAAAACAGGTAGCGCTGAATGTGTAAGCCAGTGTGGGTGCGAGCCCAGCAGCACTGAGTCGAGACCGGGGAAAGAAGCACCCATCCTCACGCCGAGAACAAGTGAAAAAGAAACCATCGCGGCCTTGCCGGGATTTTCCTTGATCCAGTCGCGGGCTTTGATCAGTCCGACGGTGGCCGCGCTCGAAGCCCGTGTGAACTTTGCTCCCGTATCGTAAATCTGTGAAGCGCGATCGTAGTATGTCTTCGCATCGTTGATGGCTTCGCCGGCTTTCTTACCCGCACCTCCGGCCACCCCGCAGACAACCTTACTGGCTTGCTTTGCCCCGCGTAGCGCCTCTTCCGCCAAACGCTTGGCCGCGTCACCGACCTCACCGTCGTCTCTCAGCCGTTCCGCTTCGACACGTACTTTCCCCGCCCCGCTGGAAAGAGTTTCAGCGCCGCGTTTGGCAGCCTTTTCAGCAACCCGAGATCCCTCCTCAACAAGATCGGAGATTGCATACTTCTCATCAAGCTCGCGTGCCTTACGCCGTGCCGCTCGCTGCCATGCCCTAGACGTGGCACCTGAATCTCGAGACCTCTTACTGTACGTTCATCACCTGTTCGGAGTTCGACTCGACTGACGACATTTGAGCTACGCGGTCGCGTCCCTGTCGTTTGGCTTCATAGAGGGCCGCATCCGCAATCGCCAGGAGTTCCCGTGCAGTTTGGGCCGAAGAGGGGCATTCTGCAAGTCAAAGCGTTTCAGGAGGCTCAGGTTTGTCGAGGTCGTCCTCGACCACTAAAACGTAGGGTTTTCCTATCATGGACCAGATAACTAGATATTTTCTTGCGCGACTACAGGCTTCATGTTAAAGTGCGACGATTCAGTAATTGTCCGTTTCGCTTTTTACACGCCCAATTATCCGATCCGAGCAATAACGGAGAGAGTTCACGACCTCGAGCAAAGTCCCCGGGGTTTCCTTACATTTTCAGCACAGCTACCCAACGTTAGAATCGATAGATCGTTGCGCTGTCATTACGTAGCTTAACCAAGAACCTGTAACTCGATCTCCCATGAGAGAGGGCAAGAGTGATGCAAGCCAAGCGTGCCAATGCTCTGTCGGCCGCAGATCTCGCCACCATTATCCAGCAGCTAGATTTTGGTTCCACGCTCAGTGAACAATTAATCTCAGAGCTCGCTAGCAGCGCGGTTGTGCTTGATCTCCGTCGCCGGCGTTTCGTTTACCGGGCTGGGGATCCTGCCGACTCGCTGTATGCCATTGTCCATGGAACCATAAAGCTTTGCCGTATTGACCACGACACTGAGCGAGAAGCTGTGATTGACATACTTTCAGAGGGTTCCCTCTTCGGTGAATCGGCGCTCTATTCAACAGCGGGGCGTCGGGAAAACTCCGCGGTTGCCTATGCGAACTCGCGGCTTTTGAGAATTCCTTCGGGAGACTTTCAAAAGGGGATGGCTGAGGACCACCGACTTCATGATTATACTTTCCGCCTAATCGGTCAACGACTTGAACAGGCCGAACGGCGTCTCGCTGATTTTGCTCTTAATGCCATTCCCGCGCGCCTGGACAGACTGCTCGCCGATTTTTCCGACCGCTACGGAGTGCCGGACCGTGGAGGGGTCTTGATCGACATCCCGCTGCCTCACCGTGAGATCGCTTCCATTGTGGGGTCCACCCGCGAGAGTGTCACCGTGCGCTTGAATGCGATGCGGCGAGAAGGGACGATCGAATTCGTCAATCGGCGAATCCTGGTGAAGCGACCTGAATCCCTTGTGCGCGAGATTAGCCTCGCGAGCAAAGTAGCTAATCCCGCCTAGCAGCAGCCTATGAAGTGTCCAACCTGTGGCAAACTTGTCGAGCCGAAGGAGAATCCCTTTCGCCCCTTTTGTTCTCAGCGCTGCAAGATGGTAGACCTGGGCCGTTGGGTGAACGGAGAATATCGCGTCCCGGGTAAACCAATTCCTTCAGAGTCAGCGGATGCTCCTCACGCTCCCAAGGATTCCACTGAAAACAATTGATTCTTAAGCGAATTCGTGGCTGTCCGACAAATACCTCCGGGAATCTTGCAGGGCTTTGAACGCTCCCTGGCCGAAGTGTGTGGCCGCTGATTTGGTTGAGTCGTGTAGAATACTTTCAACTAATCCATTCGAGCCAAGCATGTCTAGATCGAATACTCGCGCTCGCACAGCCGCCCTTTCGTTACTGGTTGCTTGTGCAGTCTTCTCTGTCGGCTGCAGCAGAAAAGAATCAAGCACGACGAGCGAAGCCACGCCTGGCTTGTCTGGCCCGCCAAACACCACCTATCCAATGCCACCTTTGAGCGCAGAAGGCGCCGGCGCCGAGATGGGTTGGACCATGATTGACGGCCGCCGCGTGAGGCTGACGGATTTTCGTGGTCAGGTTGTCGTTTTGGATTTTTATGCCACGTGGTGCACCCCTTGCCGCAAGAGCATCCCACATCTTAGCGAGCTTCAGCGCCGTTCCGGCACCCATGGTTTGCAAGTCGTGGGACTTAACGTAGGCGGACCGGACGATCGCGTGAAAGTAGCGGCTTTCGCGGCCGAGTTCAATATTCCATATCCACTCGGCTTTCCCGACAAGCTTCTGAGCGATCTTTTTCTCTCTGATGACGATAGCATTCCGCAGACATTTGTATTCGATCGCGGTGGACAACTCGTGAAAAGATTCATAGGCTACGACGACTCCGTGCCTAAAGAGTTGGAGCAGGTCATAAAATCCGCGCTCATGATTGGTGCGAAGTGAAACAAGCGTATGAACTTTGACTTCGGGTTCTTTCCGGTACTCGCGACTGCGGTAGTGATACTCGGCTGGTTCGTGTTTGCCGGAATCCTTCTTTTCCGCAAAACGCCCAAGGCAGCATCAGAACAGAAGCTTTGCTAGTGAAGGCAAGGGGGCATTCAATCATGAGGCGAGCAAAAATTCTGACGACTTTGGGACCGGCATCGCGAGACCCGGCCGTAATTGAGGCATTGATCGCCTCGGGTGCAAACGGCGTGCGCATCAATATGTCCCATGGCACGCATGAGGAGAAAGCAGAGGATATTCGGAGAGCGCGCGCTGCAGCCTTGAAGGTTCAACGGCCACTCTCCGTGCTTGTAGATCTTTCCGGACCAAAGATTCGTACTCGTCAACTCAAAGACGGCAAACCCGTTACGCTTGAGACGGGAGCGCTTTTCAGACTGACAACGCGGCCGGTTGTCGGCGACGACACCCAAGTGGCAACAAACTATCCGGATCTTCCGCGGGTACTTCAGCCGGGTGCCCGGCTTCTGCTCGACGATGGCGCGATAGCGCTGTTGGTTGAGGATACAACTGAAACCGAGCTTATTTGCCGGGTAATTAATGGTGGGGTATTGGGTGAGCGCAAGGGCATTAACTTGCCTGGCATCTCTTTGCCGATCGCGTCACTGACACAAAAGGACATTGAGGATCTCAACTGGGCAGTGGCGCAAGATGTCGATTACATCGCGCTGTCTTTCGTACGCCGGGCTGAGGACTGCGTTCAGGCTAAGAGTCTAATCAATAAGGCAGGTGGTCGCGCCCCTCTGGTGGCGAAGATCGAGAAGGCCGAGGCGATCGATCATCTGGACGAGATCGTTGCCGCTGCCGATGCGATCATGGTCGCGCGCGGCGATCTCGGTGTGGAAACCAGCGTCGAACTCGTTCCGGTCTATCAAAAACGCATTATTGAAAAGTCAATGCAGGCCGGAAAGATGGTGATTACTGCGACTCAAATGCTGCAATCAATGGTGACCAGCCCACGGCCAACTCGCGCTGAGGCCTCTGATGTGGCTAATGCAGTCTGGGATGGTGCCGACGCGCTCATGCTGTCTAACGAGACTGCGACTGGTCAGTATCCCGTGCCCGCAGTCGAAACGATGTGTCGCATTATCGAATCGGCTGAGTCAGTGAAAAATCCCGAATCCAATAACGTGGCGAAGTGGGCCGGCAGACAGTCTGGCAGGGTTAGCCGGGCTCTTTGTGAAGCTGCAGCATTTGCAGCGGATGAAATGGGGACCAGGGTGACGGCAGTCTTGACAGAGTCGGGACTAATGGCCCGCAGGCTCTCAGCTCTGCGACCTGGCCAGCGAATCGTTGCGCTGACAAGCTCACGCAATGTACAAAACGAGCTTTCTCTGATTTGGGGAGTAGAGGCATTGATAACCCCACCGGCAAACTCAACCGAAGAGATGCTAAAGTCCGGCGAGAAGACTCTGCTTGACGCGGGCGCAGTGGAAAAAGGCGAGATGATCGTCGTTATGGCCGGCCGGCTATCCGGTCTTGGACTTTCAAGCTCAGTCACTCTTTTCACTGTCGGGGCCAGCCTTTCACCGAGCAGCACGTGACCTTCAAGTTCGACATTTCTGCTGGCGAGTTCTTTGAGCTAATTCGACCGGCAGTACTCGTGCTGTCCGCGCTCGCATCGATTGGGGTGCTGACCAGTGCGCGGCGCCGCTTTGTCAATTATGTCGCAATCGGATGGGCTCTCGGGACGCTCTTCTTTCCACTAATCACACTTCCGCTCTACCTGATCGCGCGATTCATTCTCCAGCGAAGCGAACCGCCGGCACACGCCGGAGCCGAGGAGCGGAAAACATTCTCTTCTTCGCCCGCGCCGAGCTGGCGAATAGCGATACCTCTGGTTTACGCCGCGGTCGTCCTTTCCTTAATTGCCTTCTATCTCTACTGGGATCATCAGAGCGTTGATAGTCACCTGGCGCGCGCGGCCCAGGCAAAGCTCAGTGGAAAACGAGGCGGAACAATTGACGAATACCGCGCAGCGTTAAAGCTTGAAGCCAACCCTCATACGAGAAAGCTGCTGGCAATCGAACTTGCCGATACTGGTGACTGGACCGGTGCGTTGTTCGAACTTCGAAAGGCGGAACAAGACGGCGAGACCGATGACCTAATGGCTTTTTACATCGCCACTTTGCTTGATTCACTCAACCTGCCAAACCAGGCAACACTCGAATACCAAAGGTTCCTCGAAAGCAGGGCATGCACTCAACCGTTACCGGATAAGCGCTGTTCAGGGGCGAGTGTACGAGTTCAAGCGGCGCAGGCTGCAAGACGCCCCAGGTAGTGTCGTTGGGAGGCTTACTTTACGGCTAGTTCAGAGTAAGGTCGTTCAGTAAGAAATCGCGGAATTACTCCACCCGTATCATCTCACCAACAGTTTCTTTCTTTTCCTGCTCCGCAGCCATCTGCGCAGGTGTCTTCTGAGGATCCCGCCAGTTGTCGAGAATGCCAACCTGGTGAACGCATTGGAGTGTGCAGGCCGGCGCACACCACTTTTCAGTGTTGTACTCCCGATCAAAATCTTCCATCGTGTACTCCTCGAGCGGGATACCGGGATAGCCTCGCTGTTGCGAGCACCAATGGACCAGACCTTCTTCGCAAATGTAAAGATAGCGTGCGCCGGCGCGGCAACGCCAGTTGTAAGGCTTGCCTTCGGCAATGCTGTCCTGAAACCAATTCAGCCGGGCGTGGTCTCTGTTGCCGAGTTTCTTTACCTGCTGGAAAATGTCTTTTTCTTTGGGTGTGAGTGGCTTCAGAGTTCCATCGCTATCATGAATTACGCCCACCGTGGTTGAGAATCCCAGCTCCACAGCGCGGCGAGCAACGGTAAGTGCGTCTTCGGGATTCTTAATGCCTCCACCGATTACAGAATTGATGTTGACGTGAAAATCGGCATATTCAGACAGGTAGCCCAGTTTCTTATCCAGGACTCGTAGGCTCTTTCGCGAAACCTCATCCGGATCGACATTGTCGATACTTATCTGAAGGTACTCGAGTCCCGCTTTGTTTAGCCTCTTGATTCGTTCCGGAGTGAAGTAGTAGCCATTCGAGATCAATCCTGCAATCATTCCCCGAAGGCGAGTGTGACGCACAATCTCGTCGAGATTAGGATGCATCATGGGCTCGCCGCCCGAGATCGTGATGATCGAAGTGCCCAGCGCCGCTAGCTTGTCGACGCGGCGTTTGATTACGTCCACAGGTACAGGCGACGATGAGTGATCGTACTCATTACAATAACCGCACGCCAGGTTGCACCTGCGCATGGGAATGAGGTGAGCGAGAACAGGATGACGGCTCGAGAGCAGTCCCCGGCTAATAAAGCTCGCCTCGCGCAATTTAAGCTTAAGAAACTTGGTTTTTCTCATCTTCCGGCGTGCCTAAGTCGGGCCCTGTAGGCCACCATCTACTGCGGGGCTAAAGATTGGAACTCGAAGAATATGCGACGAATGCGGAATAACGCAAGGCGGCCGCCTGACCTGATTCCAACCCAAAGACAAAGGGGCTCTGGTCTTTCACGACAGAGCCCCAGGGCTTTAACCTCTGCGACTAAATCTTAGCCTTTTACGATCCTGACGTTCGAATCGAGCTTGATGCTAAACTCGTCGCCCGAGATCCTCGCGTTCTTTTCCATCCCACTCAGGCGCATCGTTGTCGCGTCGTCATTCTTTTCGACAATCTTTGTCTGCACCGGCATGCCCGAAGAATCAACCCAGATCTCCGCATATTTAAAGCTCGCGTTACTCTTGGGCACCAGCTTCAGGTGAATCGTACTAATACCACCCCACAGGGTTTCCTCGCGTACGTCTTGCAGGGGCTGGAACCGAGCCTCAAGCTGTTGCCTAGACATGTACATCATTTCCAGGATTCCGCCGGCCTTATTCCGATTCGATTTCGAGTTGCCGACATACGCCATATTGAGGCGTGGCCGAAAAAGAGTGTACTTTCCATTATTAACGGCGAGAATCTCGTGCTGTGGGCTGCGCCACTCGATTCGAACAGCTGCTTCCCGGCCACTCGACGGCATGTACACGACAGTTCCGTTGTACCGCTCGGCATCTCGAAGTTGAGCGTTGTATTTCTCCATGCTAATTCCCGCACGAAGCGATTTCAGGCTTTGCCGATTGCGCTCCATTCGGTTCAGCACCGAGCTCACGAGGCCGGCACTCTGCCCGTATGCCTCTCCAGAGAAACCAGGGGTTAGGGCCACTGCCCCAAGCAGAATAGCGAGAACCAGGGGAACAAATCTCTTCATAAGAACTCCTAAAACGATGACTCCTCTTGTGAGTCGGAAAAAACCCAGCGATTATAGGGGATGCCTAGCGTATGTCAACCTGATAGCCGACCGTCTTCCCGTCCCTATCCAAGACTTTTCGTACCGCAACAATCTGGGCATCGCTTCGTCCACTGAGGGTTCGTACGCGCTGCTCCAAATGCGACCTATCTACTTCATTGTCAACAACTTCCGAGCCAAGCAGCACTGTTGTTGTGGCCGGGGTTTGATGCCCGCGGGCGGCCCGCCGTTCGCTGCCTTCAAACCAGCTTTTTGGCGTCAAAAAAATAAATACCAAGATCAGGACACATAAGATATCCCACTGCCAAGTGTTCCTGGCATAGTTCCAAAGGAACATCTTCTTGATTGTGCTGAGCAAAAGGCCTCTGATGTTTCCCAGTGTGGATCCTAGCAAGTGTCACGCCTGGCAGGCAGAATGACCTCCACCAGTCTAACCTGCTACGAATTCCGTGTAAATAGGCCTAATTACATTTGGACGCTCGGGGCCGCTTCTACAATGTGACCGTCGCGCATTTGCACTATTCGTCGGCACATTGCTGCGGCTTCGGGGTTGTGAGTGATCATGACGATGGTTTGGTTAAAGCGGTAATTCAGCTCCTGAAACATGTTGAGTACCAGGGCTGAATTCTCAGAGTCCAGATTTCCCGTGGGTTCGTCAGCTAAAACGATAGCCGGTCGGGTTACGACTGCCCGCGCCAGGGCCACCCGCTGTTGCTCGCCGCCAGAAAGCTCAAGAGGCTTGTGATGCAGCTTGTCTTCGAGTCCCAGCAGGCGCAGAACTTCGCGGCGCCTTCCGGAATCATCTCCTCCGTTACCGTGAATCCGTTCAGCGAGTCGCAAATTCCCTTCCGCTGTTAACGTTGGGAAGAGATTGAAACGTTGAAAGACAAACCCGATCTTTCTGCGCCTAATATCCGTGCGCTTGGCATCGGTGGCCGCAGTGAGGTCTTCACCGTCAACGATGATCCTGCCGCGCGTCGGAGTCAGCAGCCCTCCAAGCAAGTGCAGCATCGTGGATTTGCCACAGCCGGACGGACCCATAATGGCCACGAACTCACCTTCCTGTACGTGCAGAGAGACTCCACGTAATGCGGGAACATCGACCTTGCCAACCCGATAGACCTTAACGAGGTTCTCAGCTTGTAGAATCGTTCGCATTAAGAATTAAGCGGAATTCGGGGGCTACTCATTACTCGCCAAGGCCTTGTCGCATGCGAGTGCGAAGGCAACATACGACTAAATGGAAAGCGGATGCCAACGATTTAGGTGTCAGATGTTAATACAATCCGCCGCCTATATCTAGCATCCGGCTATCCGTTAATGACTAACTTTGGCTCTCTTGTTTTGCGGAGCGTCGAGATCAACTTCAGGAAGTTGCCAACTGTTCTCAAGAACAAAAGCCTCTGGTCGATACTCACGGTTGATGTCGATTGCAGCGGGAGCCTGATAAGAGATGCTTAGTCTGTACTGGTCATGCGGTCGCGTGATATCGATACGCGAAGGCAGCTTGCGCCCGTCCGGTCCGACGGCCTTGTCGTCCCAATAAGCGATGTCGGTGATTAACAGGCCCCGGTCGTTATATGTTTGCAGCCTGGCCAGACGAATTCCTCCCACCCGATCAAACCAGAACCGGCGCAGCAAACGCATCTCATCCGCCGAAGTTGGCGAGAATTCTTCCAACAAATAATATCCGCGGACTACGCGCGACCCCTTCTTCGCCCGCGGCCGACTGTCTGGTTCCTCTTGAAAAAACTCGCTCCGCGAATAGACGAAACCAGGTTGGGCGCCGACAGGGCTAATCATAAACGCCTCAGTCAGGTGTTGGGGACGAAGATTCGATAGCGCACTGACCGTTTCCTTCTCGCTCATTGTCTTTTTCTTATTCTTTCCGGTTTCGCTGCCACCTCCGTTCAGCGCGAGCTTCTCGTAGATCGCATTGTTAGTGCCTTTCACGAAACGACGGTATTTCTCCTCACCTTGTAGCACCGCAACGCGAAAGCTCTCACCGTCTGAGGTCATTTGGGCAATGTCGGTCGCAATGAAAGGCACCTGAATTATCAGGTAAACCTTTCCAGGGCGCTGTAGCGTAATCGTTCCATCGGCCTGCCGATACTTCTCGGCGATTCCCACATCTGCAAAAGAGGTGTCCTCGAATTGAATGTCGACTTTTCCGTGAATTGATTTCACGGCGGCCAGCCTGTTCACCTCAAGGATCAGTTGAGCTCTGTTTGCCTCCACTAGCGGAGTGAGCATCGGTGGCACCTGCACCTGCTTGCGGGTGCCAAAAAGGCCGCAACCGCTCATGGACAACAACCCTGTCAGTATTATCAGAAGGACAAGAGGCCGGGAAAGCAAGCGACGGGGACTAGAATATGAATTGACCATCAAGTAGTTCTTAGAAATAACCTCGGTAGCGCTTTGCCGACAATTCTGAAATCAGGAGTTCAACCTAACAAACCCATTTTTCATTGTCAACAATGGGCTTTTTGGTGCAGTGAAGCGAGACTGCAAGATTTTTAGCACAGGCGACGTGGTCATTTTATCGCTTAGACGGGTGCAAAGTGTCGTCGACCACTGCCACAAACGTTCTAATCGAGCACCAGCGCCTGCTTGCTAAATCTGTGCCGCAGCTTATTTATCGTCCGGAGAATCCTGGGACGACTCACGAGCCAATGTTCGAGTCGCGGTCTGCCGGGGAAATCCAACAACATTACCCCTAACAAGATGGTTAGGATGCCTTGTCCTGGCACTCCGGGAAGGGACAGCAAAATGCCAGCTACGACCAGTACGACGCCCAATAGATTCTTTCCTATGATCGCCAGCCAGCGAAT
>JAIVJP010000473.1 GCA_020199975.1 Acidobacteriota bacterium | reverse complement strand
GTCGGGAATGGCTTCGTGTGAGGCGCAGCTTGCTAAACCCACGATGTCGCATGAAGACATGGGGCACATGGGGATGGGACACGAGTCTGCATCCAATTTGAATTCCGATGCGAGTGCTTTTGGTCAGCCTACTAAACCATGTTCACACTGCGCAGTACATTCGCGTACGAATCCCAATACCGCTTCGCTCAGGGCAACTGAAGCAGTTAACCGATCAGTCGATCTCAATATTCCTCTCAACTTTTCCAGGGTTGCTCCAGTTACCATGTCTCCCGCTGCAGTCTTGACTTCAAGAGCGCATGGACCTCCAGGCGATTCAACTCGCAGGCATATCCTCATTAATATCTTCCGCATTTAGTACCTTCCGACAATCACATTCGTGATGGTGACGCGGGCGTCAGCCTGTGTTGTCTCCTAATTCATTCATATCGTTGTCTAGAACATCGCCAGAGTTCGCTTTGGCGAACCAGGTAGGGGGGAAACCATGAACCGGCCTAGTAATTTGAGTATTGCGCTGCGAACACTTAGCGCACTTGCCTTGATGTTTGCGCTCACCACGAGCGCATTGCCGCAGCATGAAGGGCATGACATGTCAAAAATGAAACCGGCAAGCAAACCGAAGCCGAAGGGTGCGCCGAAGAAGAAGAGAGCAGCTACGCGTGCGAAGCGAACCCCCACAAGAAGAGTAACCAGGCCGAGACCAACGCCTTCGCCGAGCCCTCACGTAATGACACCGGGAATGCAGATGCCAACAGCGTCGCCGTCACCGAGTCCGGGGCATGTGATGACGCCGGGAATGCAGATGCCGTCGCAACCGCAGACTCAGGAAATCAAGAGACCGCGACGTGAAGTCATCCCGGCTGGACCGATTCTCAGGCTTGAAGATCTGGAAGCTATGGCGATCCAAAAAAATCCGACGCTCGCTCAAGCTGAAGCTTCTATCCAAGCCGCAGAAGGACGCCGACGCCAGGCGGGAATGTTTCCCAATCCTATAGCCGGTTACTTTCTGGAAGAATTTGCTTTTCGCTCTCCGGGTGAGACAGCGGAGCAGGGTGTCTTTATCGAGCAAACCATCCCGTTGGGCGGGAAGCTAAGCAAGGCTCGCCGTGTGTTTGCTCGCGAAAAGGATCAGGCCGTAATCCTCGCTGAGGCGCAGCGTCTCCGGGTTACCAATTCGATTCGAGTGCTTTACTACGAAACCCTTGGAGCACAGAGACTAGTTGAGTTGCGTGATGATCTCTCGCAGTTGGCTCGGGAAGCCGTAGAGATTACGAGGGAACTCTACAACGTGGGCCAGGCTGACCGTCCGGATCAGCTCGAAATAGAGATTGAGGCGGAGCGTTCCGAGATCGATTTCCTGCGGGCGCAAAACGACTGGCTGCGCTCATGGCGCACGCTTGCGGCGATGGTAGGCAGTCCGGAGCTGTCGCCTGCGCGACTAGCCGGGAGCCCGGAAGACGAACTTGTGCCTCTAAACGAAGCGCAGTTGCAGGAAACATTGCTCAGCCAAAGTCCGGAGACAAAGGTGGCGCTGGCAGGTGTCGAGCGGGCGCATGCTGTGCTTGCGAGCGCCCGCGCGCAACGAATACCCGCTGAAGCAGAGCTTGCTATTGCCGAGCGGGACCTACAGCGGTTGCAACTCGTGTTGCGCTCGCGGTTTGCTGCAAGTTTCCGCGAGTACCGCAACGCTCAGCAAATGATCGAACGATATCGCACGCAAGTGGTGCCGCGTGCGCGACAAGCGTACGAGATGTATCTCTCCAGCTTCCGCCAGATGGCGGCGGCCTATCCGCAGGTGCTAATCGCTCAACGCACGCTATTCCAGGTTGAGGTCGAATATGCGAGAGCGCTGGTACAACTACGGCAGCGCGCTGTCGGACTGCGCGGATTTCTGTTGGAGGGCGGATTAGATGCAATCGGGAAGCCTGGCGAATCCGGCGACCCAACCGAAGGGTTCAAACTTAGATCAGCGAGCGAAGCAACCGGTGATTCTGATAAACCGTGAGACAGGTCGCAGTCACCGCCAAGAGATTTGCCGAAGAGTATCAAAAGGTTTCCGAAACAACACAGGAGTAGGAAATGGATAACAGCAGACGCAGTTTCATAAGACGTTCGTCGCTTTTTGGGGCTGCCGGCCTATTGGCTAGTTCAAAAGCGGTGTCAGCCCAACACGAGGGGCACGTGATGCCAAAGCCGCAAGCCCCTCCCCAGGCCGATAAGAAGCCGGACACCAGGTCCGCGGCTTCCGGCGGCCAGGTCCTCGTGCACACGCCGGATGTGCCGAACCTTCCTTGGACCATGGACAATGGGGTGAAGGTGTTTCGACTCGACCCGGAGGTGGTCAAGGTCCAGTTAATTCCGGGCAAGGAGATGTATGCGTGGGGCTACAGCGGCAGCGTGCCCGGGCCGACGGTCGAAGTGAATGAGGGCGACCGCGTGCGCTTCATCGTCACCAACAAGCTGCCCGAAGCCACGACCGTGCATTGGCATGGCTTGGAAGTGCCGCTAAACATGGACGGCGTTCCGTTCATCAGCCAGCCCCTCATCGAACCGGGCCAGACCTTCGTCTACGAGTACACGGTTCACCAGAACGGCACGTTCTTCTACCACTCGCACATGGCGATGCAGGAGATGATGGGCATGATCGGACTGTTCATTATTCACCCGAAGCAGCCCTACTCGCCGCGGGTAGACAAGGATTTCGGAGTTGTTCTTCAGGAGTGGGCGCTACTTCCGAACAACCCCATCCCAAATTCCCTCGCGATGGAGTTCAACTGGCTCACGATCAACGGCAAGGCGGGCCCGGCGACTACGCCGATGATTGTGAAGCAAGGTGAGCGAGTGCGTCTTAGGATCGTAAACCTGGGCATGGACCACCACCCGATGCACATCCACGGCAATCAGTTTTACGTCACCGGCACAGAGGGCGGGCGTGCTCCCGAGTCCACGTGGTTTCCCGGAAACACCGTGCTCGTCGGCGTGGCGCAAGCGCGTGATGTTGAATTCGATGCAGTGTTTCCCGGCGATTGGATGTTTCACTGCCATCTGCCGCACCACATGATGAACCAGATGGTCTCAATGGTGGGGCCAATGGCCCATGCGGGCCGGGGCGTGCAGACCGGCAAGGGCATGGAAGAGGGTATGGGCGTCATACGACAAGGTCACGCGCTTTCGGAAGACTTGGCTCCGGGCTTGGGACGCGGCATGGGTGAGAGCACGGAGAAGGAGAGAAACACGTCGAATCTCGTAGGGCCGAGCCCGCACCTGCAGCAGAACACGCTCAGCGAGACCGACAAGAAACGGGTGCCGGGCTATCCGCAGGACATGGTGATGATCATGGACAAGGAAGTCGCAAAGCCCGAAACCTACGGACTTCCACCGGGATGGACCGCCTCGATGATGGGGATGATGACGCTGGTCCGAGTGTTGCCGCCCGATCTGTATGAGGAGGTGCAAAGAAGAATTCGGGAAGGCATTGCGGAGCCGCCGACGGGCAGTCCTACACAGCCAGCTCACAAACACTGATCGTGAGCCAACGACGAGTCACGGAGTCAACGAAGATTCGGAAGAAGAACAAGTGGGAATTTGGTTAACAATAAATCGATACATGTTTACATTCCGGCCCCCGAACACTAACCGTTGGTATCTCTTTTTGCACATAGGAGAAACTTCAATTGCGACGAACTATAGCTTTCCTGCTCTTGCTCGCTGTAACAGTTTTGTGGGTCGCTTGTACGACAGCGGACAACTCAAATACTACCGGCAACTCGAATGTCATGACGACGCCGGTGAACTCGAACGTAGGCACAGCGAACACGAGCAACGCGAACGTGCACGCAAACATGAACGCTAGCGAGCACGCGAATATGAATATGGGGAAATGCTAACAAGAAAGCAAACGCTAATAAGACACCCTAGTTCCTGCGTTGCAGAGTTCGCGACCGTTAATTGACCTGGTCCTAGCGCCTCGGCGAGCAGAGCGTCGAGGCGCAAGGATATTCTACGTGGGAGAGAACCGGCAAGCGTGTTGTCCACACGCA
>JAIVJP010000194.1 GCA_020199975.1 Acidobacteriota bacterium | reverse complement strand
TAATGGCCCATCTCATGCGCAGTGAGTATCGCGAGCAACGCCGCCGAAAAGACCAACCCGTCTGCCAGAAGATGTGGATGCTGAACAGTGAAACCAAGCAGGGCTATAACGCTGCGAAGATAGTATTGCGGAACGAAAAACAAATAATCGATCACTCTCGACAGAGGGGGCAGCGGCACATCAACCTCAGGGCCGGCTATGACTATTCCCGCAACCGTGGTCGTGACGATGGTAATCAAGAAGAGGCTTGCGTGTAGCATCCACTCGCGCGCCGTGGGACGTGGAGCTACTCGGAGCGCAACGCTTTCGCGAGCTCTCACAAAGGGAGGGATTGCGTGACCCGATTTTGACATTGGTGTCGGTTAGGGTTTAAAGGCTAGAGTCTGGGTGCCTCTGATCCAGTCTCTAGCCATGAGAAGCTTAAATTGGTGAGTCCTTCTATCTAAAAATCTGAATCGCGTTCCCCGGAACCATGGTCCGTCAACTCGCCATCCTCGTGCTGTAGTTCTTTCCCGGGCTTGAATCGAATCGTCTTGCCGGAAGGAATCGCCACCTCTTCGCCGGTCCTGGGATTTCGTCCTACGCCACGTTTACGGGGCTTAACCACAAACACGCCAAAGCCGCGTAGCTCGATTCGCTCACCTCGCGTGAGCGCTTCTTTCATCGAGTGGAAAAGCGCATCAACCGCCTGTTCCGCCTTCATCTTGGGAACTCCGGTTTTCTCCGCTACTCGGTTGATAATGTCCAATTTGATCACGACTTCAGCCTCCGTTTACTCCAAGAAGAAATCCCAACTGCTCAGAATTGAGGGTGCGATGATAGAGAGCGGCTGCGAACACTGTCAAGCAAACGCAAACAGTTAACCGAGTTCGCCGGGGAATGCATCGACTTTACAGAACCGAGAGCCGTAGCGACCGGATCCTACACTCGACGTTATTTTGGCTTCGGAAGGTTTCAGGTACAGTGCATGTTGAGTCATTGATCCGGTCGTTACCGCTCTCGGTTCCGTATTGACGCCAAGCCAACGGCCGGCAAGGATCGCGTTTGACAAGGATGTAAGCGGCAGCTAACCTCAAACTTTGCCTGCGGCAGCAGCCGGCATCCAACCTTTGAAACAGTGAAAGCATCTTTTTCGGTAAGAATATGTTAGGAATTAGAACCCTTCGTCCGCCTCCTTTCGGCGGAGTCCATGTCAGCGACGACAAGGACATTCAAGTTCAAACACCCGAGCAGGAATCCCAAGCCAATCTCTGGGGCGAAGCCCGCCTGCTCCTGCGCGATCTCCTATTCGCCTTGATGGTTGCAGTGCTCGTGGTGGTGTTCGTGGTGCAACCGGTAAAAGTAGAAGGCACATCCATGCTGCCGAGGCTGCATGATGGCGAAAGAATTTTTGTAAACAAGCTGGTCTATTACGACGAGTATCGGTGGGCGCCAAAGATCGAACGGGGCGACATAGTCGTGTTTTGGTTTCCTGACGACCCTTCCAAGAGCTACATCAAGCGTATCCTCGGTCTCCCCGGCGATACGGTGGAAATACACGAGGGAGTTGTCCGAGTAAACGGCAGGGATCTAAATGAGATGTACCTCGATTCGAGGTTTAACCTCTCGCATCGGAGCCAGACTCCGGTCTACGTCAGGCCAAACTACTACTTCGTGATGGGCGACAACCGAGACAATTCGAGCGACTCTCGAATCTGGGGACTTGTGCCCAAGAAATACATCTACGGCAAGGCCCTGTTCCGGTACTGGCCGCTAAATGCTGCCAGCATAATTCATCACGAGAAGGTCTCACCCACCGTGCCCTCCCCGTCATCGTATCGGCCCAGCGTGCAGGATACTCCGACTGAGAATTACGATCAGGATTGATCCCTATTCTTATTCCTTGGTTTCGGAATGCTTAATTGGTTACGACTCGTCCTAATGATGTTCTACGCGCCCGCGCGCGCCATGCATGAAGTGCGTGACCGGGGTGCTCTGGCGCCCGCCGGATTAGTTGCGCTCCTCGCCCACGCCTTGTTCTTTTTTTCACTCTCCTGGTTTTATCTGGGACACCTCATCAATCCACTATGTTTTATGCATTAACTGCGGCAAGCTTGCTTACCACGATTCTGACGACGGTGGGATGGCTTACTGGGGTGCAGCGGACACTATCCAGCAGGATGGTGGCCGTAGTGATGGAACAACGTGGTCAGCGCAATCCGGAAGTTCTGGCTGCGATCGAACAAGGAATTCTTAGTCCTGAACTAATTGCCGCAGGCCTTTCGGTAATGGTGTTGGCTGTGGTCTTTGCTGTCTGGGCAGTCCTGGCGCTGCGCACAGTTTTTCGGCTTTCCTGGTTTCGCGCCGTGATCGTAGTGCTGGTCAGCGGCACTCTGCTCCTGCCGGCGTACAAGTTGATTCCCATCCTGAGCACGATTCTGGCCTCGCCTTTCCTGCTCTTGATGTTGTTTTTATTACTGCGCGGCTATGTCGGCGAGTTCACGCGCACGCAACGGGCACGCGAGTCGTTCAGGCAAAACCTTGAGGCCGCCACGTTAAATCCGGCGGACGCATCAGCGCACTACAACCTGGGTCTTATTCACCAACAGCGCGGAGAGCTGGAACAGGCGCGCGAGCGGTTCGAGCGAGCGGTGCAGATCGACGATGACGAGATCGATGCACATCACCAGCTCGGACGAATTGCCCGACAACAAAAACGCCTGGCCGAAGCCGTTAGGAATTTTGAACAGGTGGTTTCCCGCGATCGCTCCCATGCGCAGAACGAAGTCTGGCGTGAGGTGGGCGCAACTTACCTCGCCGCAGGACAGTTTGAAGACGCCCGCAATGCTCTGGAACAATTCCTCCAGCACCGACCGTCAGACCCCGAAGCGCTCTATCTGATGGGCCGGGCGCACGCGGGGCTGGGCCACCAGCGCGAGGCAACCAGCTCCATGCAAGCCTGCATTGAAGCCGTCAAAACCGCACCGGCTTACAAGTATCGCGCAGACAAGCGTTGGCTCAACGAAGCCCAACAGTTCTTGCGCACACAGGCCGGTGCATAACAGTGCAGAATGATCGCCACCGCGAACCAGCACGCCCTCGGATTCTATGAGAGTTTTACCGATATACTTGTGACGCTAGTGTGAGGTCCAGAACTGGTTAAATAGAATGAAGGAAAGCAAACCGGCACTCCTTGCCCTCGAAGATGGCCGCACTTTTCGTGGTCGCGCATGGGCTGCTGATGGTGAAGCCTGCGGTGAGATGGTATTCAACACCTCCATGACAGGATATCAGGAAGTGCTCACAGATCCCTCGTATGCGGGGCAGATTGTCTGTATGACATATCCGCTCATTGGCAACTACGGCGTAAACCGCGCTGACGAGGAATCCGACCGACCCTGGGTCGAAGGGTTTGTGATTCGCGAGGCCAGCCGGATGGCTTCAAACTGGCGCGCTGAAGAAAGCCTCGACGACTATTTGAAAAGATGGAACATCGTCGCGATGGAAGGAATCGACACGCGCGCCCTCGTACGACACATTCGCGACAAGGGCGCAATGCGCGCCTGCATCTCAACCATCGATACAGATGAAACGAGCGCTGTTGAGAAGGCAGGGAAATCGCCTTCGATGGAAAACCGTGAGTTAGCCAGCGTCGTCACGACCAAACAACCATACGAGGTTGAGCCCGAAGGCCAGCAACGGTTTCACGTCGTGTGTTATGACTTTGGGGTCAAGCGAAACTCACTTCGACTACTCGCAGGCCTTGGTTGTCGCATTACGGTCGTCCCCTCCGCAACACCCGCCGCCGAGGTTCTGGCGCTCAAACCCGACGGCATTTTTCTGTCCAATGGTCCCGGAGATCCAGCTTCGATGAACAAAGAAGTCGAGGAGATCCGCCAACTAGTTGAAGCAGCAGTACCCACGTTTGGAATTTGTTTTGGGCACCAGTTGCTGGGCCGCGCGTTGGGAGGTAAAACGTTCAAACTTATGTTTGGACATCGAGGTGGAAATCAGCCGGTGAAAGACCTCAAGGAAGGCCGAGTCGAAATTACTTCACACAACCACGGCTTTGCTGTTGAAGCCGGCAGCCTGCCCGCCGAAGTTGAGGTGACGCACGTCAATCTAAACGACCGTTGCGTTGAAGGGATACAGCATAAGACGCTGCCGATCATATCAGTTCAATACCATCCCGAAGCGGCTCCCGGCCCACATGATGCGGTCCATCACTTCCGGCGTTTTATCAAGTTGATGGAATGACGCCGTGCGGCGGCTCGGCGACAGACAAACGAGAAAGCTCGCCCACCAACGTTATTGGACTTCATCCAATTGTTTCGTATAGAACGCTGAATTGTCGTACGCGATGATTTTCCTTTCGGAGGTGCCACCCTATGAGACGGATTCCGATTGCGGTTTTGTTCGCCCTAGTTATGACATTCGCGGCCCCGCCGGCTCCGGGCCAGCAAAATGAGTCGCTCGGATTCGAACCCGAGAACAAGTGGGCCAACTGCTGGACAAAATAGGGCCCAGCCTCCACATCAC